>JBEKUT010000045.1:0-24525 GCA_049514735.1 Bryobacteraceae bacterium | reverse complement strand
TCATGATGTAGCCGGCGCCGAGACACACGAAATACCAGAGAAATGTTCTCAGCCCCTTTTCGACCGGCAGCCGGGCTTTCAACAACAGCGGCGGAAGAGCCAGAATCACGCCGGTCGCAATAATGCTGATGGCGACCAGCCCGAACAGCAGCGGCACCGCACGATTAATCTTGTAATCGGCCGAGTCTTCATGATGCTCCCAGAATTGCAGCAGATCGCGCGCCTGCACGGTGTAAAAGAAGAACGGCCGGTCGTCGGATACTGGCGAAACGTCGAAGGGGTAATCACGCCAGAACTGTTCCTTGTCGGAGGCGTGCAGGAAATCGGCGAACGCGTTCTTCACCGGCTCGCGCGGCGCGTAGATCAAGTCGACCTTGCTGTTCACGAGCCCGGCCTTAAGTCTCGCGAGATCGTCTTGCGAAATAGGCTTGCGGAAAATCAGAACGGTATCCTGCGATCCCCAGCCGCCGAGTTTCTCGGGATTCTCGCGCAGGACGACAACGTGGCTGGCGAGGTCCGGCTCTCCGATTTGCTGAAACGCCGCGTAGGCCAGCGACAAGAGCCGCAGCGATTCGCGCGGCGGCTGGAATCCCCAGCGCGTAAAAGCCAACAGCCCGTCGTCCGTCAGATGGGTGAGGTAATCGCGAACGGCATCGGTGGTATACAGATTGTTCTCAGAAAGTGCGAATGCGCCGGCCGCGGTCGATGCCCAGGTGTCCACTAGCGTGGCTTGCAGCACCTGATATTTTTCCGTCGAGCGCCGCACAAAGCTGCGCCCGTCTTCGACATGGACGTGCACTTCGGGCCGCAGATAGAGCCCGTGGCTGAACTGCGGGAATTTCTCCCGCATGATGGTATTCGCGATGATGGGATTGATTTCGACGGCAGTGATGTCTTTGGCTCCGGACGCCAGCGACCGCGCGACATCCCATCCCCCGCCGGGTCCGATGATCATCGTTTTAGCGCCGGGCCGGATGACATACGGGAAGCCGGGGCCTTCAGAGAGCAATTCGTGGCGTTCCCGGTCGAGCAGGCGATCGAAGTCGAACTGCGAAATTCCAGTGGACGCGTCGGCATCGATGACGATCAGAAGATCCTTGGTAATGCCGATTCGCGACATCACGTTCCACTTCGAAAAGATTTCCTGCGGGATCTTCTGATTCTTCGCGTAATGAATGTCGATGACGCGCCAGCGTCCGTTATAGGCGATCAGCGCAACCAGCGCCAGCGCGAGTACGACAGCGGCCGCGCGTCCCCGCTTACTGACTGCGCAATTGAACCACACCGCCGACGAGACGGCAAAAAGAACAGCGGCGGCGAGCACGGTGTTGGGACCACCCAGGCTGTTCAGAAACGGAAGCAGCGCGAAGCAGCCGACAGCGGCGCCGAGGAGATCGAAGAAGTAGACGCGATCAACGCGATGAATCGTCTCCGAAACGGCTAGCGACACGATGGCGCCCGAGAGGAAAAACGGCAGAGAACTCGCGAAGTAAATCAGCGCGAAGGTGAGTACGCTCGCGTGTCCGCCCTGCCCGATCACGAACACCAGCGATACGACTACGGCCAGCGCGTTCAGGGCCGCAAGGGTCCCAAGCTTGACGAAAAAATTACCCTTGCGGGCGGCCACGACATACGAGAATACGCCGCCTGCGCCGAGCCCAAACAATGCCAGGGAGATCGCGAGGAAGGCAAAATGATAATAGAAAACGACGGAAAAGATGCGGGTGAGCGAGAGCTCCAGGACCAGGGTAGCCATGGTCGTGAAAGCGACGCCCAGATAGATTTGGGGCCAACTGGCCCCGTCTACATCGGTGGATGAGCTAACGCGGTGCAATTCACTATCTTAAAGCAACCGGCCGCGGGGCTTTCACAAGGAAACTGCTTTTTCCCAGCGGCCGATCGTTCTTCCCTGGCATTATCGACGTTACACGCCAGGATCGCGGTTCCTAAGAATGTTCTCTTACGCCCCAACGGCAACCGGCATCGTCTTGCCTACGTAGGCCACGAGATCGATGATGCGTTCCGAATAGCCCCACTCGTTGTCGTACCAGGACACAACCTTCAGCAGGTTGCCGCCCAGCACCTTGGTCAAGCCGGCATCCACAATCGAACTGTTCGAATTGTGCATCATGTCGGTGGAAACCACCGGATCTTCGGTATAGCCAAGGATGCCCTTCATCGAGCCTTCGGACGCGTCCTTCAAAGCTTTGTTGACTTCTTCGGCGGTGGCGGGTTTGCTGAGCACCAGGACCAGATCCACTACCGAAACGTTGGGAGTCGGAACGCGCATGGCGTAACCGTCCAGCTTGCCTTTGAGTTCTGGAATGACGAGCGCGATAGCCTTGGCGGCGCCGGTAGTAGTTGGAATCATGTTGAGCGCGGCTGCGCGGGCGCGGCGCAGATCCTTGTGCGGGAAGTCGAGAACGTTCTGGTCGTTCGTGTAGCTATGGATGGTCGTCATCGATCCCTTCTCGATGCCCCACTTATCGTTGATCACCTTCACCACGGGACCCAGGCAGTTTGTAGTGCAGGACGCGTTCGAGATGATGTTGTGCTTCTCGGGATCGTACTTATTTTCGTTCACGCCGAGCACGATGGTGATGTCTTCATTCTTGGCGGGCGCGGAGATGATGACTTTCTTGACGGTGCCTTTCAGGTGCTTCTTGGCCTGCTCGGCATCGGTAAATTTACCGGTGGATTCGATGACAACGTCGACGCCGAGGGAGCTCCAATCGATCTCAGCGGGATCTTTGATTGCGAAAATCTTGATGCGTTTGCCGTTGACGACGATGGCATCCGCTTCGGCTTTGACTTCCTCTTTCAGAGGGCCCAGGATGGAATCGTATTTAAGAAGATGTGCGAGAGTTTTGGTATCGGTGAGATCATTGGCCGCGACAAATTCAATGTCGGAGCGATGCAGACCTGCGCGTACTACATTTCGCCCAATGCGGCCGAAGCCGTTGATGCCAACTTTTATTGCCATATGTATCCATTTTAGCCATTCGAAGGGTCCTCGTGCGTGGGCGCCCTCGTAGTCATCGAATTGCAATGGTTCAGTGCGATAATCTACGGTCGTGACCATTGAGCGAAAGCAGGTATCGGATCGAGTGGTACTTCTTGTCTCCGGGCGCATGGACGCCGAGAACGCACCTCGATTCGAACAGCAGTGCAGAGCTTGCATTGCCGAAGGACTTAATGGTCTGGTCGTCGACGTCGGCGAGCTGATATACGTCAGCAGCATGGGTCTGCGAAGTTTCATCTCGGTAGCCAAGGCGTTGCGGGACAAAGGCGGAGCGCTGCGGATCTGCCGCCTCAATGGTCTAGTCAAACAGGTCTTCGAAATCACGGGCCTCTTGGACACTTTCCCGGTTTACGAATCGGTCGAGGCGGCGCTCATCGCAGGCTAAGGAGAAAGCGTGCCCAGCGCCACTCGATCCTTAACGATGGCCGCGAACACCGCATCTCTCCACGCCGCGCAGGAGTTCGTCCGGACGGGAGCGCTGGAAGCGAGCCTGCCGGAGACACGCATCGGCGAGTTGGATCTCGTGATCGAGGAGATCCTCATGAACGTTTGCCACCACGCTTATCCCGGCGGCAAGCAAGGCGACGTGATCCTTACCTACTCAATTCCCGCGCCGGGTGAGTTGAGCGTTGAGATCGCCGACCAGGGCATAGCGTTCAATCCACTGACGGCGCCGCCGCCGGACTTAAGTTTGGATTTGGAAACCCGGCCCATCGGAGGCCTCGGAATCTATCTGGTGAAGCAGCTCGCTTCGTCTATAGAATATTGCCGAGGGGGCGGTTGGAACCGCCTGACGTTCGGCATCTCGGCGGGCTCCTAATGGCGATCCGATGCCGCTAGACGATACGCTACGGATCGCATTGGCGTTGTTGCCGGTGCTGCTGTTTCTGGCGGCGTTGCGTCTGCTCGACAGCTATAAACTTGTATCGTTGCGTGCTGTCGGGGCTGCATTAGCGGCAGGCGCGGTGGCAGCCGCGGTTTGCTACGGAATCAACACCATTATTTTCCGGCAACTCCATGGACACGAGGATCTGTACATCCATTTTGGCGCCCCCGTTGTGGAGGAACTTGCCAAGGGAGCTTTCTGGATATTTCTGATTGCAACGGCGCGGGTGGCCTTCATGGTCGACTCCGCCATTTGTGGATTCGCCATCGGCGCTGGATTCGCACTGGTCGAAAACATTACTTATCTGCAAGTGCTCAGCGGACGAGGCCTAGGCGTCTGGGTATTGCGCGGATTCGGCACCGCCGTGATGCACGGGGGTGTGGCGGCGATCGGAGCGTTTATTTCGGTATATTTGTTCGAGAGCCGCAAGTGGCGAGGTGTGCGTCAGTTCGCGCCCGGACTGCTGCTGGCGATGATGCTGCATTCCGTATTCAACCAGGACGTGCTCTCGCCGGCCGGCTCAACCGCGGTTACGGTGGCGGGGCTTTCGCTGATTTTCGTGATTGTGTTTTACTTCAGTGAGCGATCCCTGCAGCGCTGGTTGGGCGGCAAGCTCGACCAGGATATCGACATGCTCGCTATGATCGCCAATGGCCAATTCACGCAAACTCCGCAGGGCGCCTATTTGATGTCCTTAAACGAGGCCTTCCCGCCGGAGGTGCGCGGTGACATGCTGGCCTTTGTGCACTTGATGTTAGAGCTCAGCGCGCGCGCCAAAGGCGATCTCATGCGCCGCGAATTCGGCATGGAAGTTCCCCCCGACCCCGCTTTGGAGGGTCAATTCAAGGAGCTCAGGTATCTGGAGAAGAGTATCGGACCGACCGGAATGCTGGCGATCCGCCCGCTGCTTTCGCGAACTCCACGCGATTTGTGGGAGATGCGCCAACTTGGCCGCTAACGTCATCGATTTGCAACTTTGGTCTGCTATCCTCCCGTCGAAAGTGTCGGAGACAAATCCCCAAGGTGACGTGACCATGCTGCTTGCCGCATGGAGCAGCGGCGACAAGACCGCGCTGGACAAAATGATGCCTCTGGTATACGCCGAGTTGCACCATATCGCGCGGCGCGCGTGGAGCCGGCAGGCGCACGGCAACACCCTCCAACCTACGGCGCTGATCAACGAGGCTTATCTGAAGCTGGCCAATGCCGCGGATGCCTCCTACCAGGATCGGTGTCATTTTTTCGCGGTGGCCTCGAAGGCGATGCGCCAGATTTTGGTCAATCATGCCAAGAGCCGGCTTACTGGTAAGCGTGGCGGCGGGCTGGCCAATGTCTCGCTTGACGATGTCCAGCCGGCGGTCCATCAGGAGGCCGCTGAGATCGTGGCGCTGCATGAGGCGCTCGAAGCTCTGCAAGCCTTCGACGCGCGCAAGAGCGCCGTGGTGGAGGCGCGTTACTTCGGGGGTCTCAGCATCGAGGAGACCGCCGAAGCGCTGGGGATTTCGGTCGCTACGGTGAAGCGCGACTGGCGCTTAGCGCGAAGCTGGCTGATACGCGAGATGAATCGCGAATCGAAATGAACCCGGCTGCATGGGAGGAGATCGAGCGCTTGTATCACGAAGCGCTGGAGTTGTCTGTATGTGAGCGCAACGCGCTGCTCGCTAGCGCCAGCCCAGCCCTGCGGGAGGAAGTGGAATCCTTATTGGAGGCGGATGCCAACGAGCAGCTTCTGGCCGCACCACCCACGCATCTCGCGGCCGACCTGCTGGATGGCCGCGCAGGCGGGCTTGTGGCGGGGGAACGCGTGGGAAATTACGAGGTGGAATCGCTGCTCAGTGTTGGCGGGATGGGCGAAGTATATCTGGCTCGCGATGCTGAGGGAAAGCCCGTCGCCCTGAAAATCCTGCGCCGCCACTTGATCGTCAACGCGCAGGCCGTGGACCGCTTCGAGAGAGAAGCGCGGGCCGCCTCGGCGTTATGCCACCCCAACATCGTCACCGTGTACGAATCCGGAAAATCTCCGGCAGGATTGTTCATTGCGATGGAGTGGATCGACGGTTCTACATTCCGGACCATCCTGGACGCGGGCGCGGCTCCGGTCGCGCAGGCGATCAATTGGGGTGGGCAAGCCGCGCGAGCTTTGTCCGCCGCGCACGCAGCGGGAATTCTGCATCGCGATATCAAGCCGGAGAACATCATGCTGCGTAAAGACGGGGTGGTGAAGATCCTGGATTTCGGTCTCGCGCGGCATGGCGAAACGGTAGGGCCAGAGCCGAGCTCGATGGGCGCTTCCGGAACTATATCGGGTACGCTTTCCGGAACGCTGCGGTACATGCCGCCGGAGATTCTTCGCGGGGAAGCTGCCACCAGCGCGTCCGACGTGTTTTCGCTAGGATCTTTCTTGTATGAGTTAATGGCCGGGCAACATCCGTTTGCAGGGGAAACGCCTTTGGATGTGATTGAGGCAATCGAATCCCGTGAAGTGGCCGCGATTGGTTCGTTGCGGAGCGGTGTTCCCGTCGAAGTCGATCGGATGATCTTGCGGATGCTGGATCGTTCTCCGGGGGGGAGGCCGTCGGCGAGGGAGGTGTCTGAGGGACTGGGGGGGAGTTAGCGGTCAGTGCTGTTCAGGTTTATCCGCCTTTTCTTCAATGCGCCGTCTTTGGGCACAGCCGGATTCGGCGCCAACTGGCCGGTCTCACAGTGAGCTTATCGTGGAGTGATCCTGCTGGCCGGTGGTTGGCGTCTGGCGGGCCGACGTGCGTGTCTAGATGCCTAATGGCTTGTAAGACGCTTCGCTGCAACGCTGCCGGAGCAAAGGACGAGTCGGCGACTCGTCGCTCATGTGGATTACCTTTTGGATTCCCGGCCATCCGAGAATAGGAGCGACGGCGCACGTTGGGTTGTTTGCGCAGAATCGACATCATCGACACGGCGCATCTTGGACCGCTTCCGGGACTGAAAACACCGTCGTTTGAATGCATTCGAATGTTGACTCTATTAGAATTGCGCAAGGGACATCCGAAAAATGGCAGACGTAGATCCTACGGAACCTCAGCCAGAGCATAGCGAGCACACTGACACACAGCAACGTCGGGAGCGCGAAGAGCTGCCGCGAATCGTTGATCTTATTCCACAAACCATCATCGTTCTTAATCCGAATGGGAAAGCCGTTGATGCAAACCGCGTGGCACTTGAGTACACGGGGCTGTCTTTGGACGAGGTGCGGGCCGACGATTTTCGGAATCGCGTATTCCATCACGAAGATGTGCAGAGGCTTCGAAAAGGACGGCAGGAGAGTCTTTTCGGCACGGTTCCATTCGAAAACGAGCAACGGGCTCTCGGGAAAGACGGCAAATATCGGTGGTTCCTGATCCGCTACAGCCCATTGCTAGACGGAAACGGAAAAGTCGTGCGTTGGTACGCCACTGGGACCGACATTGAAGATGGAAAGCGGGCACAGGAGGCACTCAGAAGTGCACTTGACCAGATCCAAAAGTCCGAGGCCAAACTTCGGCGGGTGATTGATACGATCCCCACCATGGCTTGGTGCAATCTGCCGGATGGTCCGAACGAGTTCCTCAACAAGCAATGGCATGATTACACAGGATTGTCCCCGGAAGAATCGCACGGTTGGGGCTGGCAAGCTGCTTTCCATCCTGAAGACATAAGGCCGCTGATGGAAAAATGGCATGAGCAGTTGGGCTCCGGAGAATCGGGCGAGACTGAGGCTCGTGTTCGCCGCTATGACGGCGTTTATCGTTGGTTTCTGATTCGCATGGCGCCCTTTCTGGACGAAAGCGGAAAAATCATAAGGTGGTACGGAACCAGCACGGACATTGAGAGCCTCAAGCAAACAGAGAGGAAGTTGAGGGAGGACGAGCGCGAACTTCGACAGCTTACAGACACGATATCGCAGACGATTGTGGTCTTGGAGCCATCGGGAACGCCACTGTACGCGAATCAGGCGACGCTCGATTACGCGGGGCTTAGCATCGAAGATGTGGTTGCTCCCAATTTTCGAGAGCGACTCTTTCACCCAGAGGATCTTGAGAGATTGCGGGACCAGCGAAGGATTTCTCTCGCACGGGGACTCCCCTTCGAGGTCGAACACCGGGCGCTCCGCAAGGACGGGCAGTATCGCTGGTTCCTTACTCGTTACAGGCCTTTCCGAAACGAGGAAGGGCAACCGATTCGCTGGTACGCGACGGGTACCGACATTGACGATCGTGTCCGGGCCGAAGAAAGGACACGCAATGAGAACCTGGCGTTGCGAGAGCAAATCGATCGTGATTCGATGTTCGAGGACATCGTCGGATCTTCGGAGGCGCTGCGTAAGGTGCTGCGCCAAGTTGAGAAGGTCGCCTCTTCCGACTCCACCGTTTTGATTCTGGGCGAAACTGGTACTGGCAAGGAATTAATAGCTCGCGCCATCCACAAGCGATCCAGGCGTACGGAACGAGCATTCATCGGCGTGAATTGCGCCGCCATCCCGCCTTCTTTGATTGCGTCGGAACTCTTCGGTCACGAAAAGGGTGCTTTTACGGGTGCGACGCAACGCCGCATGGGACGTTTTGAATCGGCCAACGGCGGCACGATCTTTCTTGACGAAGTGGGCGATTTACCCGCGGAAATCCAGATTGCACTGTTGCGCGTACTGCAAGAACGTGAAATCGAACGCGTTGGCAGCAGCCGGGCCATTCCGATCGACGTGAGAGTGGTTGCAGCCACGCATCGCGATTTAGACGCGCTTGTTGCCGAAGGCAAGTTCCGCCAGGACCTTCTGTACCGGTTGAATGTCGTGCCTGTTCAGATGCCGCCATTGCGCGAACGAGTAGCTGATATTCCCTTGCTGGTTGAGTACTTCATCGATCGCTTTGGAAAGAGGGCTGGAAAGAAGTTTAGAACCATCGACAAGAAATTTCTAAAAGTGGTTCAGGCATACGGCTGGCCAGGGAATGTCCGTGAACTACAAAACATCATCGAGCGCGCCGTGATCCTCAGCGACGGCGATACTTTGGCCGTGGACGAGACATGGCTGAAGCGGGAAGCAGCAAACCCGGTGCGAGCCCGCGCGCTCGATATTGCGCTCGTGAGGCAGGAGAAGGAAATGATTGAAGCGGCACTGGCAGAAAGCCAGGGCCGAGTATCGGGGCCCGCGGGTGCGGCCGCTAAACTCGGTCTGCCAGCACGGACCCTCGACTCCAAAATCAAGCGTTTGAAAATCAAGAAAAATCGATTCAAAGCCCCACGCGCTCATTGATCCGCAGCGGAGCCCCCTCAAACCCGCCATGTTTTCCCGATCAAACAGGATTCCTGAAATTTCAGGACTGCCCACAACTCTAACTTCCATCCTTGCAGGGAATTGCGAGTGGCTCGCCGATTGCATTCGTTCGACTGTTCTTCAGGACAGGAGATCCATGACGCTGAAGATCAAACGGGTTGCTGGCAAGCGCGAGATACGGATTTGTTTGAGCGGGCAGCTTCGATCTGAGCACCTTGATCCGTTGAAGTCTGAGGTCGAGCGTGGCGGACCAAGCGTCACGTTGGATCTGGAGGAAGTCGATCTCGTGGATGTCGAAGGTGTTCGTTTTCTCAATGCGTGTGAGTCGGCAGGCGTGTCGATCCTGCACTGTTCACCTTACATCAGGGAATGGATGCTGCAGGAGCGAAGTCGGTCGAAGGAGCCTCCAGAACCGTTGTGATGGGCCTCACCTCGCAGGAAGAACGGTTTAGAAAAGCTGATGCGCGTTAAAAGAATTGAAGGGAAAAGGAGAAATAATCATGAAAGAGCATATTAAGAATGTAGTTCTGGTGCATGGAGCTTTCGCCGATGGCTCCGGGTGGGAGCCCGTCGCGAAAATCCTCATGAATGATGGGTACAAGGTGTCGGTGGTGCAGCACCCCGAGACCTCCTACGCCGATGACCAGAAGTACACGAAGGCGGCCATCGACGCCATGGACGGGCCAGTCGTTCTGGTGGGCCATAGTTATGGCGGTTCCGTCATCACAGAGGCCGGCAATCATCCAAAGGTTGCGGCGCTTGTCTATATTGCCGCATTCGCGCTCGATGAAGGTGAGAGTTGTGCCTCGATCGAGCAGGCCCTGCCGCAAGCCTCCAAAGCATTCACACCGGACAGCAATGGTAACTGGTGGATACAACAGGAACATTTCGCGGCCGACTTCGCAGCGGACATTCCGAAGGATAAGGCGGCTTTCATGGCTGTGTCGCAGGTGCCGATCTCCACCGACGCGTTCACCCACAAGGTCACGTCGCCCGCCTGGCAGACCAAGCCCACCTGGTATATGGTGGCCACCGCGGACAGATCGATCAATCCGGACCAGGAGCGGATGATGGCAAAGCGCGCCAAAGCCAGGACGATCGAGGTGAATTCGAGCCATGTCGCTTACATCTCTCATGCGAAGGAAACGGCGAAACTCATCGAAGAGGCTGCCACCGCGGACCTTGAAGAGGTTGCCACCTCTGCGCCAGCCAATCGATAGCCAGTGGTCTTGAGCAAGGGCGTCGTAACGCAGCTCGTGCCCGCCGCCTTGAACCGATCCCCTCTGAGATAGACCTCCGCCGATCCTGACGACATCGGCGGAGGCTCAGATGAATGTCGTCTGAGGAGAACACAAATGAAAGACCGTATCAGCATTGAAGGCCGAGACGGCACGTTTAACGCGTATATCGCACGGCCGAAGAATTTGCCGGGTTCGACTGTCGTCGTTTTGCAGGAACTGTTCGGGGTCAATGCCGATATCCGCAAGACCTGCGACGAACTGGCTGAGCAAGGCTTTGTAGCTGTCGCGCCCGACCTATTCTGGCGTCAGGAACCGGGCGTTGACCTTAGTGTCACCTCGGAGGCTGACTGGCAGCACGGCCTTCGCCTTTATCAAGCCTACGATCGTGACGCTGGCGTCAGAGATATTAAAGACACCTTGGACACTGTGGGCCAACTGCCTGAGTGCACGGGCAAGATTGCGGTCCAGGGCTACTGTTTCGGTGCCTTGATGACGTTCCTGACGGCCGTGCACTGCCACGTCGATGCCGCCGTCGCTTATCACGGCGCTGACACTGAGAAGTATCTGGGCGAGATCGACGGCCTTGATGCGCCGCTGCTGATGCATCTGGCCGAGGAGGACGAATTCATTTCCAAGGCAGCGCAAGCTGAGATCAAGGCAGCACTTGCCAGCAAACCGAACGCGACGGTCTACAGCTATCCGCGGCAGCGTCATGCGTTCGCTAGGCATAATGGGACGCACTATAACGCCGAGGCGGCAGCGCTCGCCAACCGGCGGACAAGCGAATTTCTAAATCGACAACTGCGGTGACTTCGGAGGCTCGGCCCTGGAAGCCGGAACGGTCAAGTTAACGGGAAACGCTCCAACCTTCGAATGGCGGACGGCGGCGGCGTGTGAACTATCTCGCGCGCGTCATCGGCAGGAAAACCAGTTGAAGACTTTCCAGAAAGCCATTCTTCCGGAAGGGACGACAGGAGAAGACTACAGGTTCGCGCCGAAAGCCAACAGCATGCTGCGTAAAGGCGGGTCGTGAAGCCCCGCGTGCCGCCAATCGCTCAATTCGCAATCGGTAGGAGCCAATTCTCCCGGGCGTTGTGTCGCGATCAGACCAACGATCACGTCCGGACGATAGCGATGATAGAGTTCTGTGGAAAGCACTACGGCGGTCGCACTTTGCCTCGGCACCGGAAAACGCGCCGACTACGATGTCGCCGGGTTTCAAACTCCTTCACGCTCCTGCTGCTCGAACCGCTTTAGGGATGCGGCTGTGGCTTCCCTCAGATCGTCGTCGGACCAGGAATCCGACCACACGGCGGGCTGGCCGCCGCCTAAATCCGCAAGTTGCTGCGCCCAATCGAGAATTTTTTGGCCTCGTCAGGCGGAAGCATCCGCACAGCCTTGATGAGCGACTCTTCACTTGCACTGAGGATCATGCTGCCAATGTCTTACCCTCTTGGGAGGTCGGCGACTGTTCGTGCAGTGGTTCGGGGATCTGTCCTCCTCGATTGCAGCTGAATGCCGCGAGACTCCGCCCAAACGCCTTTTTTGGAGATCGCTTTCACGATTCGTGGCCACGTCGAACTCTGTCGCATTAGCGCCACGATCCGCAACCGGTTACGCCATTTGTGGCGCGCGACCAGAGGTGCGCCCGGCAAACGGGCGGAATTAGCAAGATCAGCCGATCGACTTTCCAGTGGAACGCCTTCGCGCAACAAGCCGATCGCGGCCTCGAATTGGGTCCAAGGGCAGGTCCAATAAATAGCGCCTTCGAGTATCTGCAATAGCCAACAGTTATGTTATACGTTATGTATAACGCATGCGTTTCGTATGGGACGCGCAAAAGAACCGGTCAAACCGAAAGAAGCATGCGGGCATCGATTTTGAAATCGCATCGCGTATATTTGCCGATCCGAATCTGGTTCTTCGCAAAGACCGCGTGGTTGAAGGTGAGCAGCGTTGGCACGGGATCGGGGCTATAAGGCAAGCTGTCTTATTCGTAGTCCATACGTACCTTGAGGAGCGTCCAAATGGCGAAGAAGTCATCCGCATCATCTCGGCCCGAGAAGCAGATCAGCGTGAGCGCCGAATCTATCTGGAACAAACCCCTGACTGAACGCCAAAAGGCGGCGCTGGAAGGCATCGCAAAGAGACAGAAACGGGGAGGGGTTGCCGATATCGGCTATACAGATATTCCAGCGCTTAGCGATAAGCAACTCACTCAATTTCGGCGTCCGCCCAAGAAGTTGGTTGCCGTGCGTCTGGATGCCGATGTTTTTGAATGGCTTCAGCAATTCGGCGCGGGCTATTCTACGCGTATCAATAAAGTTCTTCGGGTGGTGATGTCTCAGGGACGATAGCGGCGACTCCGCTGAATTTCGACGTGTCCTTTACGGACAGGGCCCGAGGAGCGGCGCTGCGGAATGGCCGTCATTCCTGGCCGGGAATCGTGGCGGGTTGGTGGCGCGGCGATTGGGAGTTGAGCTATGAAATGCCTACTTATAGGTGTTAAAATCCTGTCGGGGCGCCCGTCGGTTTGTACCTGTGCACAAGCGCCAGTTCCGATCCGCCGGTATAATGAGGTTTGGCCCTGGAGTTCGAGTGGGATCCGCGAAAGGCTGCGGGAAATCTCGCGAAGCACAGGGTATCGTTCGAGGAGGCCGCCACTGTCTTCGGCGATGCTTTAGGTAGAATTGTTTGCGATCCTCGGCATTCGGCCGCCGAGGAGCGGTGGGTATTGTTGGGTACTTCTAGACAAAACCGTTTACTGGCAGTCATGTACACCGAGCGCGCCGAGACGGTTCGGATCATCAGCGCCCGAAAGGCCAGGCGTCCGGAAAACAGAGATTATGAAGAAATCCCCCTCTAGGGGCGTGCCCACAGATCGGGTCGACGCCGACGAGATCCTTCCGGAGTATGACTTCAAGCGCGGTTCATCCAACAAGTTTGCATCCCGGTACGCTGCCGGAAGCGCCGTAGTAGTTTTGGAGCCCGATGTTGCCGCTGCTTTCCCCACTTCAGCGGAAGCAAATGAGGCCCTGCGCGCGCTGGCGGGAATAATACAGAAACAGCGTCGCCGGCCAGTCGCTCGGCGCGGCCCCTAAAACGCCCGCGTGGTCCGGCCATTCCATCTAGCGCATCGGCAGAGCCAGATGCGCGCCCATGATGGTCAACTTGAGATTGTTTCCGCCACTGCCAGCACAGGGCTGAGAGTTCTTTGGTAGTCGCCGGCCCCTAGAATCGAATCGGCGCGCCCGAATGACCGATATATGTGAACGACGCGAGAATGCTACGGATTGCAAGCCGCTCAGGCCCTGCAAAACGATCCACCAGCTCATCCTCGAAATTCGATGAGCGCCGCACGTCATAACCCGCGCCGGCGAAATCGATCGAATCGCTTCCACGTCAAACCGGGCTGGTGTTCTGAATTTCGCGCACGCTGCGAACAGCAGGGCCGTCTCCGTGAGCAAATAAAAAGCTTAGCGCCACCTGCACCAGAACCAGCAACGAGCGTACATACGTCTTGCCGCGTCTACCGATCACTCCTCCGCTTCCGCCTTCAATCCGCGTAGCCAGATCGATGCGGCCACCTGCAACGCGGTCGCGAAGCATGATGAAAATGTCGCGTGCAGTGGCCGACCGTCATGTCACGGCGAAAAAATCCTATCTGGTGTTATCGTACAAAATTGTAAAGAGCCCTGGACGCAAATTCGACCCGGCTAGCTTTCAGGGCCGCGCGAGCTTTGGCCGCGGCGCACGCAGCGGGAATTCTGCATCGCGATATCAAGCCGGAGAACATCATGCTGCGTAAAGACGGGGTGGTGAAGATCTTGGATTTCGGTCTCGGGCGGCATGATGGAGCGGTGGGGCCTGAGCCGAACTCGATGGGGGCTTCGGGGACCATATCGGGTACGCTTTCCGGAACGCTGCGCTACATGCCGCCGGAGATTCTTCGTGGGGAGGCCGCTACCAGCGCGTCCGACGTGTCTTCGCTGGGATCTTTCTTGTATGAGTTAATGGCGGGGCAACATCCGTTTGCAGGGGAGACGCCGCTGGATGTGACTGAGGCCATCGAATCCCGTGAAGTGCCCGCGATTAGTTCGTTGCGGGACCGTGTTCGAAGTCGATAGACTGATCTTGCGGATGCTGGATCGTTCTCCGGGTGGCAGGCCGTCGGCGAGGGAGGTGTCTGAGGGACCGGGGGGGAGCAACAGAAGGTCTTCAATTCAGCGTCCACATCGATCCCGCTGCGTCCCGCGTTCTGATTGGCGATCAGGTCCGTCTCAGGCAAATCATACTGAACCTCCTTGGGAATGGGATCAAGTTCACGGATCGGGGTCATGTCTCGCTCGACGTCCGGATCGACCGTCAATCGGCCTCCGACGCTCTCCTGCATTTCATTGTTACGGACACCGGCATCGGGATCCCGCCGGAAAAGCAGACGCTCATCTTCGACCCGTCCCGCCAAGTGGACGGCTCTTCCACGCGCCAGTACGAAGGGACCGGATTGGGACTCGCAATCTCCGCGCGCCTGGTCCGTCTGCTGGGAAGCCGAATCTGGGTCGAAAGCCACCCGGACAAGGAAGCGCATTCCGCTTCACGGCGCCGCTCACGGTCGAGCGGTCTTTATTCCCCGCTCCTGGAACTTCCGTTCGCTCCACGGCGGTAGCGCTCGCAGCTTTGCAGAAACAGGGCACGAAGTGGAGGTCGTGGCCGACGGCTATGAAGCTTCTGGCCACGCTGGAGCGGCAGTAGCCGATTCTGATGGATATTCGAATGCCGCGTATGGACGGTCTCGAAGCTACAACCCAAGTCTGCCGTTCGGAGGCGCTCTCCGGCCGGCATATTCCGATTCGCGGCCCTCACAGCTCACGCGATGGAGGGCGACCTCGGCCGTTTGTTTCGAGGTCGGCATCGACGACTGCTCCCGGCGTGCTCGACGTGCGGCCGGCCCCCGTCGCCAAACTCCGCCCGCGCTTCCTCCGCGGTCCGGAACACGCGATACAGACAGGTCTGATGGTAATCGACGTCCCAACCCTCGCCCTCCATGGTCGCGATGACCGCGGGATTGTGGATGGATAGACCCACCATGACGCCCAAATCGCGCGCACCTTTGAGGAAATCCTTGACCTTCTGTTTCTTGCCGCCGTCGTCGCGCTAGCGCTTGACGTCTTCAGGGGGTTGTAGCGGAACTGCCAGGCGCCGATGCCACGCCACTACCGCATCAACGCATCCAGCGTGCGATTCATGATCGGATAGGTGCACAATGCATTCCGAGAACTACTTCGTTCACAGTTCCAGCTTGCCCTGGTAGACCATGTCCTTCAGCTTGAATTTCCGTTTCACTTCCAGCGATCCATAACGCGTGACGAACTCCACTTCCTTGTCGTCCAGCGTGATCGGCGTGGTCTTCGGAAAAGTGAATAGCAGCGTGACGCCATCTTTATCGCGTTGCGCCTTCTCCGCGAATAGTGTGGCCTTGTCCTTCCTGCTGAGATAAGTGGCCGACTTTACCAGATCCAACGAATGATCTGTCGTGTCGTCGCGCGAGTTCGTACCGCGGGCGGAGCTATCGTCGTCACGGTCGGTGTCGGTACCCCGGCCGCCGTAACCTCCCCGCGACGATGGCGGGGTCTCCGGCAATCCCATGACCGCGATCACGTAGCCATTGATCGGCGCGGTCAGACTGGCCGCCACTTGAGCATCGTCGGGTTTCGTTACACCGGTATCTCGCCGGAGCAGAGCTTCGCGCACCGGCAGCGCGCTTTGCCACCGGACCGTGGCTGTAACCTGGGGCATCGATTGCCCACCGCCGGACGGATAACCACCACCACCACCGCCGCGTCCCATTCCACCGCCGCCCATCCCGGGTATGCCCATGCCGCCACCGCCACCGCCACGGCGTCCCATGCCGCGACTGGGACTTTGCTGCTGTTGGGAGGACGCTTTACTGCTCTGCGCCCAGGGCGAGTCGGAAAGCATTTTATCGACTTCATCCGAAGTCCACTGTGTGTAACCTTTGTCGCGCCAGAATTCAGACGAGCCGGCCAACAGGCCGAGACCGCATAGTGATAGCAAAATGAGTGTCTTACGCATCGATTTTCGGGATCTACGCAGAGGTCCCCTCTTTTAAACACCAGCCAAGAGCCTTGGTTCCGGCCAGCGACTGTAAGGGTGTGTAAAACCCTACTGCTTAGGAGCGAGGAGGTCTCGAACACGGCGTCGCAACCCCGCCACCAGGCGATCCGTTAGAGAGCCAAAAGGCTGATCGTTGATTACATAAGTCCAGGTTGCGCCGCGATCCACCGGCTCATCCGGAATTTCTTCCGCATTTTCCTCGATACTCGAGCGGACTTCTTCAAAAAGTCGCGTTGCTTCCTGAATAAATCCGGGAAATGGGTCCTTACCGCCCAGCGACACCCACGGGATGCCGTCGCGCAGATCCTCCACCGCGGCGAGATAATCGGCCCAGCGTTCGTCGATGGCGTGAAGTTGCGAAGCGGGCGCGCCGTCGAGCAACAACTCCATCCGATGATCGTAGAGAATGCGCCGTTGCTGCTCGATGGTCGATTCGTATTTCCGCAGCATGCGCCGGATCTGCAGATTCTCGTCTTCGATGATTCTCTGCACCGTATCGATCGCCCCGCCGATGGAGTGAAACGGCAACTGCTCCGCGACACCGTAGCGTTGGATCAAATCGTCTTCGAGGCTGATATAAAATCGCGAGGAGCCCGGATCGCCCTGCCTTCCCGAGCGGCCGCGCAATTGATGATCGATGCGGCGCGCTTCGTGCCGATTGGTTCCGATCACACGCAAGCCCCCCAGCACGCAAACCTCATCGCCGGCGAGCGGAATGTCGGTGCCGCGGCCGGCCATATTAGTCGAGATGGTCACCGCGCCCCGCTGTCCGGCGCGGGCCACAATCTGCGCTTCGCGTTCATCGTTGCGCGCGTTCAAGACTTCGTGCGGGATCGCCGCGCGCAGCAGATGAGTGCTGAGGCGTTCGGATTCCGCAACGCTCGCCGTTCCCACCAGCACGGGCCGTCCTTTGTCATGCACGTCAACGATCTCGCGAAATACGGCGCGCTCTTTATCCAAGCGCGTTGGAAAAACCACGTCCGATTCGTCCACGCGAATCATGGGACGGTTGGTCGGAATTGGCACGACGTCCAGAGCGTAAAATTCCTTGAATTCCGCCTCCTGCGTGACGGCCGTTCCCGTCATTCCGCAAACCATCGGATACAGCGAGATGAAATTCTGGAGCGTGATGGAGCCAAGAATCGACCCTTGTTGTTGGAGCGCCAGCCCCTCCTTCGCTTCGATGGCGGTCTGCAATCCGGCCGGCCAGCGGCGATTCTCGGCAATGCGGCCCTTGAATTCATCCACCAGTTCGATGCGGCCATTCTTGATGACGTAATCGACGTCGCGGCGCAGCAGGAAGGTCGCATGCATGGCGTTCTGCAATGCCGTGAGCGCTGCCAGTTGGGCTGGCTCGTAAAGGTTGGAGCAGCCGGCGAAAGCTTCGGCGCGCGCGAGGCCGCGATCCGTCAAGTACACGTTGCGTCGATGTTCATCGAACCGGAAATCGTGGCCGGCCGCGAGGTGAGGAACCACGCGCGCCATGCGGACGGCAAGATTGTGCGGCGGCGCGACGCCTCCCGCGATGACCAGTGGAATGCGGGCTTCGTCGATGAGAATCGAATCGGCTTCGTCGATCAGCGCGGCTTCGAACGGGCGCTGCACCAGGTCGTCGCGATGAAGGGCTAAGCCGTCGCGCAGATAGTCGAACCCGGCTTCGTTGGCGGTCAGATAGGTGATGTCGCACGCATACGCGGCGCGGCGTTCGGCCGGCGTCAGGCCCTGGTGAACGGAGCCCACGGTGAGCCCGAGAGAACGATAAAGGCCGCCCATCCACTCGGCGTCACGGCGAGCGAGATAATCGTTGGCGGTGAGCACGTGAACTCCCCCGTGCCCGCGCGCGAGATAATTGACGGCCATGGTCGCGGCGAGCGTTTTTCCTTCGCCAGTTTGCATCTCCGCGATTTTTCCATCGGCCATCGCGAGCGCGCCGATGATTTGCACGTCGAACGGCCGCAATCCCAACGTGCATTCGGCGGCTAGCGCGGCGGCGGCGAAACACTCTTCGAGCGAGTCTCCTCGAAGCACGGCCTTCGTATCACGCAGCCGATTGATCTCGAGAAGCTGCGGCTCATATCGTTTCCACGCAGCCTGACTCGGCCCTTCCGGTCGAAGATATTTCAGAATACGGGCAAGCAGAGACATAATCCCTCCTTTTGTTATAAATGTTGTTTGTTTTAGCCGCGGGAGGAAGTGGGAGGTGGTCGCTGATAGAGAGCGTCGCGCGTTATCGTGGTCAGCGATCGATTACGCTCAGCGGAGACAACGAACAGGCGCGAATATTCGCCGTTTCGCGGTTCAACCGGCGCTCTCGTCTGGATCCTGGCTTCATGGAAGTTGAAGCCAGCATAACACGACCCTGAGTGGGGCGAGGTCCGGTCTTCTGCCTTCCTGCCTTCTGCCTTGACTACTTAGAATCTCGTTACTTCGGTGAAGTTGAATTCGTTCACCTTCATGGCTGGTACTACCATGTCGAAGGCTTCTTCGCCCGATGCGCGGATCGAGGGCGAGAGAGCATCGACATGATTCAAAAGCTCGATCACGCTTTGGTTAAAGCGAAAATTCCTAAGCCCGCAAACGAGCTCGCCATTTTCGATTAAGAAGGTGCCATCGCGCGTCATACCGGTCATGATCTTCTCGTACGGATCCACTTCGCGGATGTACCAGAGGCGTGTTACCAATACTCCGCGCTCCGTGGACGCGACCATGTCCTCGATGCTTGCCGCGCCGCCCTCGATCACGATGTTGACGGGCATTTCACCCGCTTCGTTCGGCAACGCGAATCCATGTCCGGTCGGTTCCACGCCGGCCAGCTTGGCGCTCGAACGCGAATAGGCGATCTCGCGCGGGACGCCTGCATCCACCAGTAGCAGACGCTTGCGAGGCACGCCTTCGCCATCGAAGCTCGTGCCCGATTGATGCGGATGATACACGTCGTCGCGGATCGTAATGTTTTTTCCGAAGAGCTGCTGGCCCATGCGATCCGTCAGGAAACTGCGTTGATCGGAGACTGCGGTCGCGCTGAAGTCGCCGAAAATCTGCCCTACCAGATCGAGCACGGCGGCCGGTTCCAGCACCACCGTGTACTTGCCTGCGGCCAGCTCGCGTGGAGATTTCGACAGACGTGTTTTCAGAGCGGCACGCTTGGCCAAGTCTACGGGCGATATTTGCGACAACTCCGTCGCCGAAGCTTTAGCCCACCCCGAGCTATCGTCCGCCATCGCCGTGATGGAGAATCGCGCCATGGTTTCGCTGTGGTATGCCGACACGCCATGCGAATTAAACATGGCTTCAATTTCTTCTTCGGTCGAATAGATGCCGGCCGCCGTCTGGCCTTCCGCTTCCACCATGCGAATCGCCTCCGTCACGGCCGCGGCGCGATGTTCCGGCGTGGCGTCAGCCGTCGTGTTGAAATAGCGGTCCGCCGGCGTGACGGGCTGCGGCTCATACATCGGAAGAACGTGCGAATCCGGCTCGACGGCCTTTGTAAGCGCGATCGCCTCATCGACAACGCGCTGTAACGACGCTTCATCGAACCGGTTCGACGTGGCGCGAGCAGTCTTTTGATCGATCTGCGCGCGCACGGAGACCCACCGCCCACGGTCGGCGACGTTTTGATGAATCGTGTTATTCGCGAAGCGGGTGAGCGCTTCCGAACGGCTGCCGATCATCGTTTCGACGTCGCGAATCCCCGCGGCCCGCGCCATGCGCTCAACCGTCTCGTGAATGCCGCGCGCGATTTCACGATCCATAGCCGGCTCCGATCTTGATATTGCGGAATCGCGATGGACTAGCGCCGTGGCCGGTGCCCATCACCTGCTCGGGCTGCCCTTTGCCGCAATTGGGAACACCCCACAACGTCCAGTGCTCGCGCGAAGCGATGGCGTCGCAGGAGTTCCAAAATTCCGTCGTGATACCGCTATAAGTCGGGTTCTTGAGCATGCGAATGCGTTTGCCGTCGCGGATCTCCCATCCGATCTCGCAGCCAAATTGAAAGTTATAGCGCTTGTCGTCGATCGACCAGCTCTTGTTGGTCTCCATGTAAATCGCGTGGTCCACGCCGCCCATCACTTCGTCGAGCGATTGCTCACCCGGCAGCACGCTCACGTTGGTCATGCGGATGAGCGGGATGCGATTCCAACCATTGGCGCGCATCGTTCCATTGGAGCGATCCTGCCCGATGGCGGAAGCCGTCTCGCGCGAGGTCATGTATCCGACGAACAGACCGTTTCGAATAATGTCGGTGCCATGCGCTGGAACGCCTTCATCGTCGAACGCAAACGTTCCAAGACCTGGACCATGTTCCTCGCGCGCATCGCAGACGGCGTTCACGATTTCCGAACCGTACCGCAGATGGTTCAGCTTGTCCAATGTCAGAAAGCTCATGCCGGCATAGTTCGCTTCCGAGCCGAGCACACGATCGAGTTCGATGGGATGGCCGATCGATTCGTGGATCTGAAGCCCAAGCTGGCTGCCGTCGACAATCAGGTTGAACTCGCCTTCGGGACATTGATCGGCCGAGTGCAGCGCCACCGCTTCTTCCGCGACGCGCGGAGCATTCTCCAACAGCTTCAACTCATGGATCAGTTCGTAACCCCGCAATTGATACTGGCCGCCAAACGAGTTGGGATAGGAGCGCTTCTGAATGTCCTCTTCCTTGAAGCTCAGCGCGGCCATGCCTGCGCCGGTCATGGTGCGCGTCTGATCGATCAGGCTGCCAAGAGAGGACGCGAAAACCTGACGAGTGCGGTCGAAGTGGAAGGATGTTTCCGACATCGTCACGCCCGCGATGTGCCTTAGCTCGGCATCCACTTTGAGCAGATAGCCAAGCTGCTCGTCGACCGACAACGAGAACGGATCGATCTCACAGCGCGAGGACCATGTCGCCACATATTTCTCTTCCGGAGCTAGAACGACATCTCTCTTTTTCGCCATGGCGCTCGATCGTGCGATCGAGATGGCGAGCGTAGCCGCCGTCTCAATCCCTCGCGGCGTCAGATCGTCCGTTGCGGCGAAGCCCCAGCACCCTTCCGCAATCACGCGAATCCCCAGGCCGATCGATTCCGAACTCATCACCGTGCCAGGCCGGCCGTTCTTGGTCGAAAGCGTGCGGTCGCGCGACTCCACCAAGCGGACATCGGCATAAGACACACCGCTTCTCAGCGACGCCTCAAGGGCTTTCGTAGCAAGATCGAGCATTATCTAATTGTAATTTGCGCTTAGCGCCACGCCGCCGATGATCCGAGCCGTGACCGAAAACCCGTTTGAGCGGGGAGCGGTTCTTACAAATTACGTTTCAAATACGAGCAGATGTGATACCCGTCGATAAACTTGAACGGCGTCTCACCCATCGTATAGTGACCGCACGGCAGCACGACCACCTTATGATCCACGTCGTGCTGCTTTATCTTATCTACGATGTCGCGTGAAAGCTCCGGCAAGAACGTTGTGTCGTAAGTCGTATAAATAAACAGCGACTTATTATTCTGGCTTTTGAACTTCGCCATGTAATTCACGGGGCTGATCGCCATCCAGCACTCCCGTAACTGCTCCAGATCGATGTTCCCTTCCAGCCCTTCGCGAATATGCCGCGACGACAAGCCCCTCCACACTACGTCGGCGAAGTAAGTCGAACAGTGGTTGAACACATTCACTCGAATACGGGAATCGTGCGCGCTTGCGAGACACGCGTAACAGGAACCTAAACTGGTCCCGACGATTCCGAGCCGTTCGTACCCCTGTAGTTCCAGCCAATCGAAGCAACACCGCACATCGATCACAGCCTGGCGCGCGGCGTCCACAGTGCGGCCGACATTGGACGAGACGGCATAATCGGCGCGTTGTAACTCCGCCGGCATGCGGTAATCGTGATACGGCAAACTGATGCGCAGGGCCGAAATCCCGAGCTTCTGCAATCCCCGGCAGAGTGCATTGTGACCATCCGCCGGCGCGTTCCAGTGAGGAAGCAGCGTCACAGCTTTGCGGCTGCCCTTAGCCGGGAACCATTGTGCATGTACGACATTGTTCTCCGGATACGGTGTGTGAACCGGCGAAGTGAATCTCACGATGCCGTCCCGCAATTCAAAATCGGACGGACGCCCGTACCCGAAAAAGTCGTCGCTATGCTCCATAGCGGCTGCATTCAGCTTTCGGAGATAATCGTAGGGAGCGTGACCGTTTTGTGGAAACATGCGCGACACCGGCCAACCGCGGGTCCAATCGAGGCCCCATTCGAAATCGCGAACCACGCGATTGGTGGACCGGTAACACAGACGCTGTTCCCAGGACGTGATGACACGCTCGTACAGTTTCCTCATTCGTTTTCTTTAGGATAGCGTTGCGGGAAACCAAACGCACCGTGGCAAGGGTCTATTTCAGTGGAGGGTTCGGAGTGAAGGCTGGTTTTATTGTACTTGTAGCGGCGGCTGTCTGCGCCTGTGCGCAACAAGTCCCCGGTCAGGACGACAAGTTCGTGAGCCGTACGGCGCAAGCGAATCTTGCGGAAGTGCAGCTCAGCGCCTGGGCCGAAGACCACGCCCTCAGCGACGAGGTGAAGCAGTTCGCGAGCGAGCTGGTGGATTATCAAACCACTCTCGCCGACGACCTGCGTCCCATCGCGGCCAAACAGAATGCCCTGCAGGTGTCCGACCTCGATCCCAAAGATTCGGCAGAAATCGAGCGCCTGAAAACGCTTGAACCGAACCTGCTGGACCGCGCCTACATGCGCGAGATCATGAAGTGGCATCAGCGCGAGGTAGATGCCCTCAAACGGGAAATGGAGCTGGGCAGGAATCCCGAGCTGCGCTACTTTGCTTATGAGATGCTGCCCGCGGTAGAGGCCCATATTAAAGAAGGTGAAGACACCGAGCGGGCCATCGGCATGGATGTTCAGGAGAAGGTCGCGGCCAACGCCATCGTCAAATGAGGCTAACGGGCGACAGATAGCGCCCAGGCAGCAAAGGCGTTCCAGGCGCTTGAGAAGCCGATGGGTATCTTGATCACTTCGAGAGAGATAAAGAACGCGGATCCCCAAAGCGTGGCACGCTGGATCTTTCGCATGGACCACAGGTCGTAAGCCACGATCGGGAGCACGTATGAGAAATGAATCGCTAATAGTATGAGCGCGGAGAACAGTGTGGGGGGGTGGAGGAAAGCGACCGGCCAGCGGCCAATGCCGGCGCCGGCGAGCGTAACGGTGGCAATCAGGATGAGGCGCTTATGGGCTGCAGGATTGGAGCGCGCGCGGAACGCAAAAAAGATAAGAGTCGCAAAGATCAGCGTATCCGTGAGCGGAATTATCTACAGGAAGTTGGCATATTGAAATTTGAATCCGCCGGCGGGTCCGCGGAGTTCCGCACCAGTTGGTCCGTTGCCACCAACACGCCCAGCACGACCATCAAACACGCGAACAGAAACCCTGCGATACCCAAGCGGCGATGGATGTCCACCCGGCCCGCGGAGACCAGGCAAATCTGCGTGATGAACAAAAGAATCCAGCAGGAAAAGACCGCTCCGTGAATATGGACAATGGGACTCGGCAGCGGGGCGCGGAACATCCCGGCAAGATAATAGCTGTGCGCGAAGCCGGCAAACACGGTGGCCACGATGAGAACAGCCATGGCGGAAAAAAACACATTGTCGAAACGACGGCCTGCCAGACTAATCGACGGCTGCCGGCTAAGGGCTCCCACGTTGCTGGACATAACCGCCTCCCGCTTCCGTGCAGGATTTATTATATATCGCGACGGGGCGGCCGGCCGTGCTTCGGGACCTAGACAAAATAATCTTTAACGCGATCGAAAATTCCCTTTTCGTGCGGCTCGTTTTCCACCGGAAGCGTTTCGCGAAGCTGCTCGAACAGCTTCTTCTGCTCGCGTGTGAGCTTGACCGGCACTTTGACGTTGACGTTGACGAAGAGGTCGCCGCGTCCGCTGGCCTGTAGCCGCGGAACGCCCAG
>JBEKUT010000044.1:0-24584 GCA_049514735.1 Bryobacteraceae bacterium | reverse complement strand
CGCAAAATCAACGGGCGCTGGTGGAGTCAGGACAATCGCGAAGTGACCCCGCCTCCGGAAGGCGGCTTCTTCTGGGTGCTCGATTCTAAACCCGGCGTTTGCCAGTTCTACCACCATCGGCCGTTCCAACTATCGCGCGCGGAATCGCTTCACCTCTGGATGAAACAAGACGAAGTGGAAGCTGTCTTGGGACCGCCGAATCGCACCTTCGGAAGAGACGCCCACGCGTTCTGGTCGTACTATGCCGCGAACGGAACCAAGCTTGTCGTCCGCTTCATGGACGAAGGTGTCTTAGGTGAAGCCACCTATGAACCCGTTCATGGGAAAAGCTGGCCGGTGGCATCCATCGAGAGTGAGCTCGCCGGCCGCAGTATTTATAAACTCCTCGCGGAGCGCGCTGGCAAGAGGTCGGAAGAGGAGCAAGCGAAGAAGATGGAAGAATTCCGGAACGAACATCAGATCCGCGCATCCGGCTCACGCTCGCCCGTGCGGCCTTCGATGGTGACGGTTGAGCCTGCCACGCCCGGACCCCAGACCCCTGCCAAGAAGACCATCGTTTCCGTCGATGCGCTTGCGGCAGTGTCGGCCGGCGCCACCCGCGAGGATGTATTGAGCCGCCTCGGCGAACCGAGCTCCCGTTATTCCATCGATAGCGGCGACGGCGTTCGCGAGTCGTTTACGTACGATCTGGCCAGCGGCGAAACCGTGGTGATTCGTCTATCCGGCGGGAAAGTAGTAGCGCGCCAATGACAATCCATCCCATCACGATTCTGGGAGCATGTCTATGCTTCGGTCTTCTGTATCAACGCTACAAGAGTCGACCTAAGAATCGCCCACCCCGCACACCTATACAGAGGCTCCGGGTCGTGCGGGTCTTGTTAGTGGTCTTCCTCGCGTGGATGGCCGTCAGTTTTTCGCTACAGCACTTTATTCGCAACCTGGATGGCGTCCCGGACCAGAAACCATCGCTGCTGGAGCGCATCGTTTCGTCCTTGCACAAGTAACGCTCTGAACTATTCGTCCCGCAACGCCCTCATAGGATCTACCCGCATCGCCCGCCGCGCCGGCAGAACGCAGGCCAGCGCTGCAATCGCCGCGAGAAAAACTCCCGTCGCGACAAACGTCAGCGGATCGGCCGCGCTGACATTCACCAGCATCCCCTGTATGACGCGCGCCGCTGCAAAAGCGATTACGCTCCCCAATAACAGCCCCGGCGCCGTCAAGCGAGCACCTTCGCGCAGTACCATCCCAAGCACATCGCCCGGCTGCGCGCCCAGCGCCATGCGGATTCCCATCTCCTGCGTGCGTTGGCTCACCGCGTAGCTCATCACGCTGTATAATCCGATCGCGGCCAGCAGCAGCGAGATTAAACCCACCATTCCCAGTAGGCTCGCGGCCGCGCGTTGCGTGAATAGCGACGCGGTGATCGCGTCAGATAATAGCTTGGTGCTGAAAACCGCATCCTGATTCAGATCCAGCGCCTCCCGGCGTAAAATTGGAGTCATCGCCAACGGATCGCCGGCAGTTTTGAGAAACACCGAAAAATTGAGACCCGGCGCGAATCTCTGGCGAAACGGCAGGTAGAAGAACGGCGTGGGACCTTCCGTCGGCGTGTGATACTTGCTGTCCCGCACCAACCCCACCACCGTGGCCGGATCGCCGCCGCAACGGACCTTACGGCCGATTGGGTTTCCGCCGTGGAAGAACCGCTTGGCGAAAGTCTGATTGACGATAATCACAGTCGGCGTCCCCGCCGAATCGCGCTCCGCAAAATCGCGGCCGTCCAGCATCGGGATGCACAGCAGCTTGAAATAGCCAGGAGGAACGGTGGCGCGATGAATCGTCATCTGCTCATTGGGCGCGGGATCGTATCCCTCAACATCCAGATGATCCGTCGGCGTCGTGCCAAATCCGGATGCCGCCGACATGGGCACTGCATCCGAGTATGTGACGCCGACCACACCCGGCTTCTCCTCCATCCGCTCGCGCAGTTTACGGCAGAAAAGCCGCTGCTCGTCAGCCGAATATCCGGCGTTGGAAAGATAGAACTGCGAGACGGAAATGTTAGTCCGGTCGAACCCCGGCGCGATGGCGCTCGCATTCCGGAAGCTGCGGTAAAACAAACCCGCGCCGATCAGCGCCACCATCACCAGCGCCATTTCGCAAACGACCAGCAAGCCCCGCAGACGATGCGAGCCCGATCCAGATCCGCCGCCGCGTCCACCCTCTTTGAGGATTTCATTCAGATCGGCCCGCGCCGCCAGCAGCCCCGGCGCTATTCCGGATAGCAGCGTTGCCACCACGGCGATCAGCACCGTGAAGCCCAACGTGGGCAGGCTCAATCCGCCGCCGACGTCCAGCGGAATGTCGGTGACGGGCGTCAGCATCAGGAGCGACTGGCCCATCCACAGCACCATGATGACCCCTGCCACAGCGCCGCCGAACGCGAGTAGCAGCGTTTCGATCAAGAGCTGTGCCGCCAGATGCCAGCGCCCCGCACCCATCGCCAGACGCATGCCGAACTCCCGTTGCCGCGACACCGCGCGCGCCAGCAGCAGGTTGGCGACATTCGCGCAGACAATCAGCAGCAATACAACGGAGAGCGCCATCAGAATACGCAAAGGTTGGATCAACATTCCCTGCGCGCCGAAATGCGCCTGCCACAGGTTCGACATCGTCACGTCGATTCCACGATTGGTGGCCGGGTACATCGCCGCCAGTGTCTTGCCCAGCGCGCCCACTTCCGCGCGCGCCTGCTCGATCGTGACACCCGGCTTCAGCCGCACAATAGTCGAAGTCAAGTCGCGCGTTCCGCGATAGTGCAGCGTGCCATCTCCGGACCCCATCGCTGTAGCCATCGTGATGGGCATCCAAACATTGAAGACCACGCCCGCCAGAGTGCCGTGGAATTCCCGCGGGGCCACGCCGATGATGGTTACTTCATGGCGATTCAATCGCATCGTCTTTCCCAGCACCTTGGGATCGCCGCCGAACCGTGCCTGCCACATGCTATAGCCGATCACGGCCACGGGTGCGTCTTCGGGAAGAAACGTGCGTCCCAGCACCGGCCTGACTTTCAGCAGATCGAAGTAGTTGGGTGAGACCAGCTCCGCCCAGCCGCGCGTCGTCCTTCCACCGGCTCCCACGCTCAATGGCGTGAAACGACCCACCGCTACGCCCGATACCAGCTTCAGATTGTCCCGGTAATCGCGGTAGTCGAGCCATGAAGTAGCAGCGAGATACTCGCCGGTAGGAGTGACCGTCTCTATAAGAGCGAGTTCCTGTGGATCGCCCGCGCCCGGAAACGGATGCAGCAGAACGGAATCGATCCAACTAAAAACAGTCGTGTTCACTGCTAAGCCAACAGCCAGCGTGAACACTGCGACAAACGTGAACCACGGACTTCGGCGCAGCAGCCTTAGCCCGAACCACACGTCCCGCGTGAAGGTGGGCATGCTTGCGTTAGTGCAACTCTGATACCAGTCTCACAGATCCCGTAACCGAGCCGTGACCGGCAGGGAGCGGTTCCCCATGCAGATCCCGCCAAGTGTCCGCTTCCGGGACGCATTTGTCCGCCCGCGACGCACCTGTTGACATTCTATACAAGCTACGTATAGACTTTCTATACGAGCATGCGCCTCACCAGCCTCCTTCGCAATCTCTTCCACCGCAAGCGTTACGAGAGCGACTTAGACGCCGAGCTTCGCACCTATCTCGATCAGCTCACCGACGAAAAACTCCACACTGGCATGGGACAAGACGAAGCCCGCCGCGCCGCCCGCCTCGAATTAGGCGGCCTGCAACAAGTCAAAGAACAAGTCCGGCAAGTGCGGACCGGTCAACTCCTGGAAGAGTTCCTCCACGACCTTCGCTACGGCGCACGCACCCTCCGAAAAAATCCCGCCTTCACCGTCGTCGCCATACTCGCGCTGGCCCTCGGCATCGGAGCCAACACCGCCATGTTCAGCGTGGCCTACGGCATCCTCCTGCGTCCTCTGCCCTACGCTCATGCCGATCGTGTCGCCGTCGTCTTCATGAATTATTTCCCGCGCGATTTCAAGTTCGGCACCATGTGCATCCGCGATTACCAGATGTGGAAAGAGAACAATCGCGCTTTTGAAAATCCCTCGCTCTTCCGCGGCCTTCGCATGGACATCGGCGGTCGGGAAGGCGTCCCGGAACAGGTGCAAGGCGCATCCGTGACGGCGGGCTTCTTCTCTACGCTCCAGGTCCCTCCGCTAATCGGCCGGACCTTCGCCGCCGGTGAGGACCAGCCCGCGACCGGCTCCCTGGCCGTCCTCAGCGAATCCATCTGGCGCAAACGCTTCGCTGCAAGCTCGGCAGTCCTCGGCGACACCATCCTCGTGAACGGCGCGCCGTCGACAGTGATCGGTGTCATGCCCTCCGATTTCCGTTTCCCTCACCGGACTACCGAAGTCTGGACCAATCTGCTATTAAATCCGCCAGCGCGCTACGGTCCCTGGTTCTATCGTGGCGTCGCGCGGCTCAAGCCCGGCATCACGTTGCAACAAGCGCAAGCGGAAACCAACGATATCGGACGCCGCATGATGCAGCAGAACCCCTACTATAAGCGCTTGAACCTGCCCGTAGTCGGCCTTCGCGAAGCACTCCTGGGAACCACGTTGAAACCAGCGATCCAGGTGCTACTCGCCGCCGTAGGGCTCGTGCTGTTGATCGCCGTGGTGAACGTCGCCAACCTGATGCTCGCCCGCGCCACGGTAAGAGAACGCGAAATGGCGCTGCGCCTTAGCCTCGGAGCAAGACGCAGCCGCTTGATCCGTCAACTATTAACCGAGAGCGTGCTGCTCGCAATCATGGGCGGTACCGCGGGACTCGCACTTGCATGGGCGGGCATCGAAATGATTCGCATCTGGAATCCCGGCGACCTTCCTTTCATCGATTCAGTCCGCCTCGACCTTGGCGCGCTAGCCTTCATGGTTCTTGTCTCGATATTCACCGGAGTCCTCTTCGGCCTTGCGTCGGCTTTCCAAAGCGCGCGCGCCGATCTCAACTCCACGCTCAAACAAGGTGGACGCGCCAGCTCGGCCGGCCGTAACCGCGGACGCACTCGCGCAGTTCTGGTGATCTCTGAAATAGCGCTCTCTCTGTTGCTCCTGGTCGGCGCGGGTTTGCTCCTCCGCAGCTTCGTCAATCTCCAGCAAGTGACCGGAGGATTCTCCACGCCGCCGCGCCAACTTCTGACCATTCTTATTTCGCCCGGCAACCGCAAATATAATGACGAACGCGCCGGTCTCGCCTTCTATGACGAAGTGCTGCGCCGCGTCCGCGGCGTGCCGGGAGTTGAGATTGCCGCCGTCACGGACTCGCTCCCGCCCGACCGTCAAGGCGACGCCGACACCTTCGGAATTGAAGGACAGACTCTCGCGCCCGGAGTGATCAACCCTATTATTTCGGCGCCCCACGCCGGTCCGGACTTCTTCCGCGCCCTCGGCATCCCGCTCATCCAGGGCCGCTATTTCAACGAGAACGATAACCAGAATTCTACGCCGGTAGCGATCGTCAGCGAAGGCTTTGCGCGCTCTTTCTTCCCCAACCAGCGGGTCCTTGGCAAGCGCATCCGGGAGAGCGGGCCCGAATTAGGAAACCAGTGGATGGAAATCGTGGGTGTAGTTGGCAACGTGAAATACCTCGGATTGACGGTCGACACGGACCCCGCTTATTACATGCCGTTCGCCCAATCCTACGGCCCGCGCACGACCCTGATTGTGCGCTCCTCGGGAGACGCCGCAAAGCTGGCCGAGCCGCTGCGCCGTGGGATTCAATCCCTTGACCCTGGCGTAACGCTGGCGCAAATCGGCACCATGGAGCAGGCCATGGCAACATCGGTTTCGCAGCCGCGCTTCGACACCATGCTATTGGCATTATTCGCCGCCATCGCGCTGCTGCTAGCCGCAGTCGGAATCTACGGGCTGATCGCCTACACGGTCGCGCAGCGCACCCATGAAATCGGCGTTCGCATGGCCCTAGGAGCCGCGCAGGCCGATGTCGTGCGCATGGTGCTCCAACAAGGCGCGTTGCTCGCGGCCGTCGGAATCGCCCTCGGCCTCACCGGAGCCTTCGCCCTCACGCGGCTCCTGAAGTCGATGCTATTCGGCATCGGAGTCACCGACGCGCTCACCTTCGCCGCCGCCCCCATAGGACTGCTTCTGGTAGTCTTGTTGGCCACCGCAGTCCCCGCCCTCCGCGCTACGCGCATCTCCCCCGACGCCGCCCTTCGCTGGGAGTAGCGTCTAGTGTCCCGTCTCCCATATAATTGTTTGGTTCCGAGAGGTAACGCGGGCATCGCATCCATGCGCTGTTTCGCTTCGTATATGTCAATCGGAGAGTAAATTATGCGAAACTATCTGATCACACTCGCCGCGGGTATACTGTTTACCCTGCCCGCAACCGCTCAACCCAAGACCTTGGTGGCCCTCTATAAGGTCCAACCTGGAAAAATGCCGGAGTACGTGGCCGCGCTAAACAAGATGGTGGTCCCTGTCCTCGATCGTCTGGTGGAAGATGGAACAATTCAAGCCTACGGCATTGAGACCGGCGTTCTTCACTCGCCTGGAGAGCCAAACCTCGCGGCGTGGTTCACCGCGCCCGACTACGCCAGAATTCAAAAGGCGGATGACGCAGTGCTGGCGGCCATTGCGAGCCATCCCGAAGAAGCTCGCATCCTCCTCGAAGAAGCCGATATGAACGCCCACCGGGACATGCTGCTCGAATCGTCGGTAGAAAAACTCGGAAAGGTCCCGGACGGGGTCAAGCCGTTCGTTGCGCTGGCGTATTTTCGGGTGAAGCCGGGCAAGGACGGCGACTTTGACAAATTCGGTGAAAAATTCTATTCGCCGGTATACGAGAAACTAATAAAAGACGGCTCGGTATACTCGTATCAGGTTCTGAGGCAGGCATTCCACAGCGACGACCCCGACGGTGCGTGGGTTGTCGTGACGGTTCCCGACATGGCCGCCCTAGACAAACTCGACGCCGCTTTTGGGGCCAAAATGAAAGCTTTGACTCCGGCTGAGCGATCGATGATGGATAACTCCGGCCGCGAACTCAGCGACATCTCTGCCCACCGCGATTACCTGATGCGCTGTGTCGCCTATAGAATGCACCAATAGAAAGCGTGAGAGGACATGCCTTTCGGACGCAATCTCACCGATGCCGTCGGTGGTATCCTCGCGCAACCTTTATCCGATCCATGATCGCGATCTTCTGTTCACCGATGAGTTCCTCAGCGTGCTTGAGGCTTCTGGGATCGAGGCGGCATGCTCAACTACTACCACCGCGAGCGGCCTGATCCGCGGTCGCATGGTCTGCCAGCTTCGGCGCGGACTTGACGGTACGCGTTGGGATCCCTAGTCGGCCAGTAAACACTCTGAAAAGGTTGGACAGAGTTGCAGAGCCGTTTACGGTTCCGGAGCGCCGGGCGCCGATTATTTTACGTTCTCGTGAGCACGGGAACGCAAGCGATGATTGTTCACAAACGCGCGTGCGCAAGCGCCTTGCTGCGCCACCTCCACCCACTGTGCAAAAATTGGTGCCGACGCTGTATTGCGCGACGCGGCAATGAACCAAGCTCTCCAACCCAATCGCAACCAGATCGACTTCCGCGCCCTTTTCGACGCTACCCCCAGCCTCTACCTTGTCCTCCTTCCCGACGACCCCAAATTCACCATCGTCGCCGCCAATGCCGCCTACGCCCAAGCCACCCTAACCAAGCCAGAGGAGATCGTCGGCCGCCCCGCCTTCGAAGTCTTTCCCGATAATCCCGACGACCCGCATGCCACCGGCATGCGAAACGTGCGCGCGTCACTCCGCGAAGTCCTGGCCACCAGGGCAACGCACGCCATGCCCGCCCAAAAGTACGACATCCGCCGCCCAGCCGATCAAGGTGGCGGCTTCGAAGAGCGTTATTGGAGCCCCGTAAACTCACCGCTCCTGGATGCCAACGGCAACGTCCAATTCATCGTCCACCGCGTTGAAGACGTGACCGAATTGGTGCGCCTGAAGCGCCTGGAAGTCGAGCGGGGAAAAGTGACGGACGAACTCCGCGCCCGTGCCGATCGGATTGAAGCCGAATTGTTCCTCACGGAGCGCCAACTCGCCGAGTCGCAGCGCCTGATGCGTGACCGTCAGGAGATGGAGGCGAAACTCGTAGCCAGCGAGGCGCGCTTCTCTCTTGCATTTGCCCAGGCCCCCATCGGCATGGTCCTTTTGACTCCCGCGGGAGTCATCACGGAAGTGAACCAAGCCTATCTCGATACACTCGGCTACACCCCTGAAGAGTTGACGAAGCACGACTCGTCTTTCTACACGCATCCCGACGACATCCCGCTCACCCGAAACTTCTTCGCGTCGCTGCAAGCCGGCCCTCACAACACCGGCAGCATCGAAAAACGCTATTTCCGTAAGGACGGAGAACTTCTCTGGGCTCGCGCCTCGGCCACCATGCGCCGCGACGATCTCGGCAGGCCCGCCCAGGTCATCGCGATCGTCGAAGACATCACCGCGCATAAGCGCGCCGAGGCACGCTATCGTTTCCTCGCCGAAAGCATCCCACAAATGGTCTGGACCGCCACGCCGGACGGAATGCTCGATTATGTAAACGGTCGTGGAACCCAATATTTTCACGTTCCACAGGAAGCCTTGCTCGGAACCGGCTGGCTGGAATGGGTTCATCCGGACGAGCGGGACAAAGCGGCCGCCCGTTGGAAACAGTCGCTCGAAAAGGGAACGCCTTACGAGACCTCGTTCCGTCTCAAGCGTAGCGATGGAAGCTGGCGCTGGCATCTGGTGCGTGCCCTGCCGCTTGCTGGAGAAAACGGCAACATCGTGCAGTGGTTCGGCACCTGCACCGACATCGAAGACCAGAAACAGTCTGACGCCAAGCTATATCGGCAGTGGCAAACCTTCGATACGGCGCTTTCACACACTCCCGATTTCACATACACCTTCGACCTTGACGGCCGCTTCACTTATATAAACCGGTCGCTGCTCTCACTCTGGCAAAAATCGTTCGACGAGGCGGTAGGTAAGAACTTTTTTGAACTCGATTATCCTCTGGAACTCGCCGCCCGTTTGCAGCGCCAAATTCAACAGGTCATTGAGACGAAGCAGCCCCTGCGCGACCAGACGCCCTTCACCGGCCCCAGCGGCGAGACCCGCTATTACGACTACATCTTCGTGCCGGTGCTGGACGAAGATGGCCGCGTCCGGGTAGTGGCTGGTTCCACCCGCGACATCACGGAACAAAACCGCGCTGCCCAACAAATCGAAGACGACCGCCGCCGCTGGCGCGAGCTTCTTGTGCAGACGCCTGCTGGGATTGCGGTTCTTCGTGGACCGGAGCACACCTTCGAATGGGTCAATCCGGTCTACGGACAACTTGTGGGCCGCACTGCCGAGGCTCTCATCGGAAAATCCGTATTTGCAGCTTTCCCGGAAATAGAAGGGCAGATCTATGTCGACCTTCTCAATAACGTTTACCGCACAGGTCAGCCCTTCAAGGGACATGAGGCGCCCGTTCATCTGAATCGGGGAGGCGGCGTCCTTGAGGATCTGTATATTAACTTCGTATATTTGCCCACAAGAAACGTCAGTGGCGAAATTGACGGGATCTTCGTTCATGTAGTCGACGTTACTGACACGGTCATTGCGCGGAAACAGGTGGAAGAGAGTGAGAGACAGTTTCGAACCCTGGCCGAAACAATTCCGCACCTGGCTTGGATGGCCGACGAGACCGGCCATATCTTCTGGTACAACCGCCGCTGGTACGATTACACCGGCACCACACTGGAAGAAATCGAAGGCTGGGGCTGGCAACTACTTCACGATCCTAACGTCCTGCCCGAGGTGCTAAAACACTGGCGGCGAGCGCTCTCATCGGGAGAGGCATTTGAAATGGTATTTCCGCTCCGGCGTGCCGATGGCCAATTTCGGCCGTTTCTCACGCGCGTCGAACCCGTCAAGGACGCCGAAGGGCGCGTCGTACGGTGGTTCGGCACGAACACCGACATCACCGATCAGAGAAGAACGGAAGAGGAACTGCGGCGTATGAACCGCGAGCTCGAGGAGTTCGCTTACGTCGCCAGTCACGACCTGCAGGAACCGCTCCGCATGGTCAACATCTACACGCAGCAAATCCTCAGGAGCCTCGCCGCGGAAGATGAAAAGCTAATTCAATATTCTAACTTCGTGCGGCAGGGCGTCAATCGCATGGAAGCATTAATTCAAGATCTTTTAGCATTCTCGCGTAACGTACATACCGATGAGTTACAAATCGGAGCGGCGGATTTATCGGAGTCACTCACTGAAGCATTATCAATCCTGAAAGACCGCATCGAAGACGCTCGCGCAATCGTCACAACGGGGTCACTCCCCAACGTGCGTGGGGACACGGCTCAGATGGCTCATGTCTTTCAAAACATTTTGTCGAACGCCCTGAAATATCGCCGCAACGGAGTGATCCCTGAGATTACTATCTCCGCGGAGCGCGGCGGCGGCGAGTGGATTGTCCGCGTTCGTGACAATGGCATCGGCTTCGAACCCCGCTATGCCGAGCGCATTTTCGGCCTCTTCAAACGCTTACATAAAGAGGAATACCCCGGCACAGGACTTGGCCTGGCAATATGCAAGCGCATCGTGGAGCGCTACGGCGGCCGCATATGGGCCGAAGGCAGACCCGGCGATGGAGCAACGTTTTACTTCTCGCTGCCGTTTCCGGAGTCCCAATGAACGTTCAAATTCTATTAGCCGAGGATAACCCCGGAGACATCCTCCTGGTAAGGCAGGCACTCGACGAACATCATGTCCAGCATGATCTGCATGTCGTGAAAGACGGTGCGGAAGCTCTCAAGTTCATAGCCAACATCCACGAGAAGAATTGTCCGGACATCGTCCTCCTCGATATGAACTTACCCAAAATCGACGGGCCCGAAGTTCTCAGCGAATTGCGCAACCACCCCCGGTGCGCCCAAACGCCCGTAATCGTGATGAGTTCCTCCGATTCCAAACAGGACCGCCAGCGCATGGAAAAACTCGGCGTCACCCGCTACTTCCGCAAGCCCACCGACCTCGACGCCTTCCTGCAGCTCGGAGCGGTGGTACGTGAACTCGTCGATTCCATGTAGAACCCAACCACGGACCAACAACCAACAACCACGAACGCTTTCCCCCGCCGAACGTAGAACGCGGTCCGCCGTACGCCGTACGCCCAACTACGAACTACGAACCACGAACCACGAACGCCTCCCGCCGCCGAACGTAGAACGGAGTACGCCGTACGCCTAACTACGAACCACGAACTACGAACCACGAACGCTTTCCGCCCGCCGCCGAACGTAGAACGTCGAACGTGGAGCGCGTTCCGCCGAACGCCGTACGCCGAACGCCATACGCCGTACGCCCAACTACGAACTACGAACCACGAACGCTTCCCCCCGTTCCGTTATAAAATATTCGTCGTACCGTGAGTAGGAGCCCCCATGAATCGAAGACATTTTCTAATGACATCCGCATCCACGGCCGCTGCGGTTAGCAGCAGGTTGCGAGCGGCGTCCGTGCCCAGTGAAACCGTCCGAATTGCCGTCGTGGGATTCCACGGCCGCGGTAAGGACCATATCAAGGGATGGGCTCCCCTGCCCAATGTCGAGATCGTCGCGCTCTGCGACGTCGATGAAGCGGTTCTCAACAGCGGTGTCGACATGGTCGAGAAGCTCGGCAAAAAGAAACCCGCCGCCTACACCGATCTCCGCAAGCTTCTCGAAGACAAATCCATCGACGCCATCTCCATCGCGACCCCCAACCATCAGCACACGCTGCAAACCATCTGGGCCTGCCAGGCCGGCAAAGATGTCTATGTAGAAAAACCCTGCTCGCACAATATGTTTGAAGCGAAACAGATTGTCGCCGCGGCCCGCAAGTACGATCGCATGGTCCAGCAGGGCAGCCAGAGCCGCTCTTCCGTGGCCCTCCGCGAAGCGGTTCAGAAGATGAATGAAGGCGTCATCGGCGATCTCTACCTCGCTCGCGGCCTCTGCTACAAATGGCGCGACACCATCGGTCACACGCCCATTTCCGAAGTCCCCGCCGGCGTCGATTACGATCTCTGGCTCGGCCCCGCTCCTAAAACTCCATTCACGAAAAATCATTTCCATTACAACTGGCATTGGTTCTGGGCTTACGGCAACGGCGACCTCGGCAATCAGGGCATTCACGAAGTCGACATCGCGCGTTGGGGTCTCGGCGTCAAATACCCAACAAAAGCCTCCGCGGTCGGCGGCAAGTTCATGTTCGACGACGATCAGGAAACGCCCAACACTCTGAACTGCGCGTTTGAATTCGACGACAACGGCAAAAAGAAAATGATGGAATTCGAAGTCCGTCATTGGATGTCGAATCACGAAGCGGGAATCGGCGAACCCGGCGGCGAATCCACCAGGAAGAGTCCCAACAGCATCGGCAACATCTTTTATGGTTCGAAAGGCTACCTCGCCATCGACGGCTACACGACTTACAAAACGTGGCTAGGTAAAGATCAGGACCCTGGCCCGTCGGGCAAAGCCGGCGGCGATCACTACGCTAATTTCACCGCAGCCGTTCGCAGCCGCAAGTCCTCAGACTTAAACGCGGAGATTGAAGAAGGCGCTGCGTCCACCGTGCTGGTGCACCTCGCAAACATCTCCTACCGCCTCGGCCGAACGCTAAACTTCGACGCCAACACCTGGACCTGTCCCGGTGACAAAGAAGCCACCGCGATGTTCACGCGCAACTATCGCGCCCCCTTCGTAGTCCCGAACCTGGCTTAACTACGAACCACGAACTAACAACTAGCAACTAACAACTAGCAACGTGTCATTTATTACTGACGATTTTCTATTATCGACCCCGGCCGCGCGCCGTCTGTATCACGAGTACGCGGCCGCCGAACCGATCCTGGATTATCACTGCCACCTGCCGCCGCGTGACATCGCGGAGAATCGCATGTTCGCCAATCTCTATGAGATTTGGTTGGAAGGCGATCACTATAAGTGGCGTGCCATGCGCGCCAACGGCGTCGACGAGAGTTACTGCACCGGCGACGCCCCGCCGCGCGATAAATTCCTCGCCTGGGCGCGAACCGTTCCCTGCACGCTCCGCAACCCGCTCTATCATTGGACCCACCTGGAGCTGAAGCGATACTTCGGCATCGACGATCTCCTGGACGAGAAAACCGCACCGCGCATCTGGGACGAAGCGAACGCACTCCTCGCCACGGATGACCTGCGTACTCAAGGCATTCTTCGCTCCTTCGGCGTGGTCGCCCTGTGTACCACGGACGATCCGACCGATACGCCCTGGACAAGTCAGGGAACCGGCTTCCCGACCAACGTCTTTCCAGCCTTCCGACCCGACAAAGCTCTCAACGTTCGTAACCCCGAAGCGTTCCGCGCCTGGATCGATCGCCTCGAAGCTGCCGCCGATACTACCATCGGAAACTTCTCCAGTTTTCTGGACGCGATCCGCAAACGCCACGACCATTTCCACTCCCTCGGCGCGCGCCTTTCCGATCACGGCATCAACCACTGCTTCGCGGATTTTTGCTCCCAAGCGGAAGCCGCCGCCATCTTCGACCAGGCCCGCGACGGCCGCGCCGCGAGCCCCGAAGATCACGCCCGCTACGCGTCATTTATGATGCTCTTCTTCGGGCATCTCGACGCCGAAAAAGGCTGGACCAAGCAGCTTCATCTCGGCGCCTACCGCAACGCCAGCACCCGCATGCTGGAGCGCGCTGGCTCCGACATCGGCTTCGACTCCATGGGCGATTGGCCCCAAATCAACGCGCTCGGCGCTTATCTCGACCGCCTCAGCCGGGAAAACGCGCTGCCCAAAATGATCCTGTACAACGTAAACCCGCGCGACAACTATCCGCTCGCAACAATGTGCGGAAATTTCCAGATCCAGTTAGGCAGCGCCTGGTGGTTCCTCGATCAGAAGGAAGGCATGGAACTGCAGATCAACGCGCTGTCCAATTGCGGCCTGCTCTCGCGCTTCATCGGGATGCTAACCGATTCGCGATCCTTCATGTCGTACCCGAGGCACGAGTATTTCCGCCGCGTGTTGTGCAACCTGCTCGGCCGTGACATCGAGAACGGCGAGCTGCCGTCCGACTACGAATTAGTCGGAGGAATGGTGCGCAATATCTGCTACGCAAACGCGCTGAACTATCTCGAACTTCCGATTCAAAACTCCAGCACCGCCATCCGTCCGTCGGTCTTGAAATCGTCTCCCGTTGCGTTCTGACCTTTGGTCGGTGCGTTGGGCCGCTCCACCAGCGCCAGCCCGCGAACCTTGCCGGTGAACAGAAGGTCGCTTACGACCTTCGCCCGCTCCTTATCGATCTCGGGATCCACCTTGTGTATGAACGTGTAATCGCGGTCCGAAAAGGCGATCCCGATATCGTGAGTGGCCGCGCAGACCCAAACATCTTCGCCATTAAATGTTTCGGGCCGATGCCAGATCCGAAGGTGATGCCGCGCGTTGAACGTGTCGTTCACCTTCTCGAACACCAGGTCCGGAGGCCGGCCATCGAGCATGAGGATCGACACCGGACCCTCCTTGTAACCCCTGTCCTCGGCCATCGCGCGGAACGTCTCAAACTCCGATACCTTGCCCAGGTTCGCGGCCGAATTCCAACCCGCGGCTTTGAACGCCGCCTCGATCTGCTCGCGGCTCCCGATATACATGATGTTCGTAGTGTCCGAAGGCGACGGCGGCTTCAGCGCAACCGTGCGCGCCGGCTCCCGATTGACAAGTTCCGCCAATTGATCTGCGGGAGCAATCGCCTGCACCGCCGGTGGTGGCGCGGTCTCCTTCCAATGCAGCGGCTGCGTCAGTTCGACAGTCATCTCGACGCCGGGCTCATAGTGAATACTGGGATCCACTTGTTTGATCACAGCGCCTTTCGCCATGCCCAGAAAATCGCCCAGTCCAGGATATTTTTCAGTAACCTTCGCGATGCCCTGATCGAGCCGCGCGGTGCCCGTCTGCGACGCTACGATGCCCTGAATGCGGCCTTGATCGTCCACCGTTTCGCGTGCGTTGTCGATGCCCGCCAGCCTCGCCTTCAGCGGAACTCTTTGCCCTCCCGCGCCCACAAGCTGATCGAACTGTATCTGAACCGTCGCCTGATCGTCCGCCTTCACCGGTTGCTTGACATCCTGGATCTCGGCTTTGACTTTCGTGCCGGAAGCCAGCGCGATATTCCCGCCGATCACTACCGGCGCAATCACCACCGCTTCGACAGGGTCTTTCACTCTTGCCGTGGCGCTGTTCACCGCCGTCGTCAGACGAATCTCCAGATGCGTGCCGCTCGGAATCTCCGCCGCCCCGGCCAGCGCAGACACTACCATCGCCGCCGACACTAACCGAGTCGTGACAAATAACCGAGCCGTGACCGGAAGGGAGCGGTTGCTCATTTCGTCATTATCCAACCTGCCCTCTGTATAATCAAATGAGTGCGAATACTCCTCCCTTCGGTCTTACTCGCAACCTTGTTACTCGGCGCCTGCAAGAAGGACATCCAGACAGAAGATGCCGTGCGCCAGGGCATCCTGAATTACCTCGCCAAACGCTCCGACTTGTCCAGCATGGACGTAACGGTGACAAAGGTCTCGTTCCGCCAGAACGAGGCCGATGCGACCGTTCACTTCCAAGCCAAAAACTCCAACGCCCCCGGTACCGGACTCGACATGGGTTACGTTCTCGAGCGCAAAGGCAGTGATTGGGTAGTGAAGGGTAGGGCGGCTGGCATGGGTCACGGCGGCGCGATGCAAGGAGCCGAAAATCCGCATGGCATGGGAGGCGCACCCGGAATGCCGGCGCCCGGCCAGATGCCAACCCCCAGTCAGATGCCGACAGGTGCGCTGCCGCCGGGCCATCCCGCGGTACCTCCGGGGCCAAGTAAATGAAGAAAGTTGCGGTGCTGGGTGGCGGCCCGGCGGGTTCCTTCGCGGCGGAGAGGCTTGCGGCCGCTGGACTGAACACTGTCGTCATCGACGAGAAACTCGCCTGGGAAAAGCCGTGCGGCGGCGGTCTCACTTACAAGGCTTATAACGAGTATCCGTACCTGCTCAACAACGACACTGCCAAGAAAGTTGTCACTGAGACATACCTCGCCGCACCCAAAGCCGGCGCCGTCAAGATGAACCTGACGCAGCCCTTGGTCATTTACTCCCGCTTCGATCTGAATCGCATGCTGCTGGAGCGTGCGGAGAAGGCCGGCGCGCAGGTGGAGAAGACCCGCGTCCTCGAAATTGAGCGCAAGACCGCTGGCTGGCTGCTCCGGACGCGCCACGGATCTTTCGATGCGGACTACTGCGTGGTTGCCACCGGCGCGCGCAATCCCCTGCGTAACGTCGGAACACAGTGGACCCGCTCCGACACCATGTACGCGCTCGGCTATTACGTGCCCACCGACCAGAACCATATCGACATCCAGTTCCTGCCCAATCTCGAAGGCTACATCTGGGTCTTCCCGCGCTGCGGTCACCTATCGGTCGGCATCTGCGGCAAAGGCGAGCCGGCCCAGGCCCTGCGCGCGCGCCTCGAAAAGTACATGGACGAGAAGTCTCTCCGCTATCAAGGCTCGGAGTTTTATGGGCACGTCCTGCCATCGCTCGAGACACCCGCCTGGCGCAAGAACCGCGTGGCTGGCGAAGGATGGATCGCGGTCGGCGATGCGGCCGGCCTGGTGGATCCCATCACCGGTGAAGGCCTCTACTACGCCATGCGCTCCGGCGACCTCGCCAGCCAGGTGATCCTCAACGAAGCCCATTCGCTCACCGACAAAGTTCACGCGTATTACGGCCTTCTGCGCCGCGATTTCGCGGCCGATCTTGAATTCGGAGCCACCCTCGCGAAGCGCGTATTTTTGGGCCGCTTTCTGTTCAACACCGTGCCCGCCCGCATGATCCACTTCATGCGCCGCAGCCCGCTCTTCCGCGAGTTGATGCAGGATCTGTTCGCCGGTACGCAGTCCTACAGCGGGCTCAAGAAACGCCTTCTCAAGAACCTGAACGGCACCATGTCGGAGGTGCTGATGAACTGGTTCCTGCATCGGGTGGTGCCGGCCGACAACATCGCCACGGAGCCGCAGGCTTAAGTTTGATGGATCGATCGAAATCGGAAGATCTGTTCCGCCGCGCTCAGTTGAGCATCCCCGGCGGTGTCAACTCGCCGGTGCGCGCCTACCGCAGCGTCGGCGGCACGCCCCCGTTCATCTCGCACGGCAAGGGATCGCACATCTTCGATGTCGATGGCAACGAGTACATCGACTACGTCTGCTCCTGGGGACCGCTTCTTCTCGGCCATTGCCCCGAGCCTGTCGTCGAAGCGTTGCGCAAGGTTCTCGACACGGGCACCAGCTTCGGCGCTCCCACTCCGCGCGAAACCGAGATGGCCGAGCTCATCTGCCAATGCATGCCTTCCATCGAAATGGTGCGCTTGGTCAACTCCGGAACCGAAGCGACCATGAGCGCCCTCCGCGTCGCGCGTGGATTCACCGGCCGCGACCTGATCGTGAAATTCGAAGGCTGCTATCACGGCCATGTCGATTCGCTGCTGGTCAAAGCCGGCTCCGGAGTCGCGACCCTCGGCATCGCCGACACCGTCGGAGTGCCGCAGAGTTTTGCGGCCACCACCATCGCGCTGCCGTTCAATTCCATCCCAGCCATTGAGGAAGCGTTCCAGGAGCGCGGCCACGAAATCGCCGCGGTGATCGTCGAGCCCATCGCCGGCAACATGGGATGCGTTCCGCCCGAACCGGGGTTCCTGCAGGCCCTGCGCGAGTTGACGGAAGCCAACGGAGCGCTGTTGATCTTTGATGAGGTGATGACCGGATTTCGCGTCGCTCTCGGCGGAGCGCAACAGCTCTATTCGATCCAACCGGACCTGACTACGCTCGGAAAGATCATCGGAGGCGGTTTGCCGCTCGCCGCATACGGCGGCCGCGCGGACATCATGAGCCGCATCGCTCCGATAGGTCCCATCTATCAGGCCGGAACATTATCGGGCAACCCCTTGGCAGTGGCCGCGGGACTCGCGATGCTGCACTATTTGATGGATCATCCCGAAGTCTACGACACCGTGGAACGCCGCGCCGCTCAATTGACGGTTGCCGTTCCCGAGGAGATTACGGTGAACCGCGTAGGATCGATGTTCACGTTCTTCTTCACGCCCGACCCGGTGTACGACTACGAAGACGCGAAACGATCCGACACGGCTCGCTTCCGCCAGTTCTTCCATCACATGCTCGACCGCGGAATCTATCTGGCGCCTTCGCAGTTCGAGGCAGGCTTTGTCTCGGCCGCGCACACCACCGAAGACATCGAGAGGACCGTCGACGCCGCGGCGGAATTTTTCGCGCAACGGAATGGCCAAGTACAGACCAGCGGGCAGTAAAAAAGCGGTTAAGAGCGCATCGCCTAAGGGCGCCGTTCCCTGCGTGATCGTCGTCATTTTCGCGATCGGCATCATGTGCCTGCTGTTCTATTTCACGCTGCAATCCCGATGAGAAACGACCAACGTACGAACGATCAGATGCGGCCGGTTCGCATCACCAAGGACTATCTCGCGACCGCGGAAGGCTCCGCGCTGATCGAGATCGGAAACACACGCGTTCTCTGCGCGGCTTCCGTGGAGGAAACCGTCCCGCACTTTTTGCGCAATAGCGGGAAGGGCTGGGTCACCGCCGAGTACTCGATGCTGCCCCGCGCCACCGTCACCCGCACGCCGCGCGAAGTGACGAAGGGCCGCCAGTCCGGCCGCACGCACGAGATTCAGCGTCTCATCGGCCGCTCCCTCCGCGCCGTTGTCGATATGACCGCGCTCGGAGAACGTAGTGTCATCATCGATTGCGACGTCATCCAGGCCGATGGCGGAACACGTACGGCGTCCATCACCGGCGCATTCGTCGCCATGTCGCTAGCGCTCCGGCAACTCTCAAAATTCAAAGCCGTAAAACGGATTCCCCTCCGCGATCACATCGCCGCAACCAGCGTCGGAATCGTAAATGGCGTCGCGATGCTGGACCTCTGCTACGAAGAAGATTCGGCTGCTGAAGTCGACATGAACATCGTTATGACCGGCTCCGGCCAGTTTGTGGAACTGCAGGCGACCTCCGAGAAGATGCCCTTCGATGACGCGCAGCTCGCGTCGCTACTCGAACTAGGGCGCAATGGAGTCCGGCAGTTGATCGAGGTTCAAAAAGAGGCTCTGGCGGTCTGAGTGCGGCTTTACTGCGCGACCAGCAATCCCGGAAAATTGCGTGAGTTCATTCAGATCGTCGGCGACGTAGAACCGTTGCCCGGTTTGAAGGACATCGTCGCGCCTGAAGAGACCGGCACAACGTTTGAAGACAATGCGGCGCAGAAGGCGATCTACTACTCGCGATTTGTCGACGGGCCAGTCTTCGTCGACGATTCAGGTCTGGAGGTTGACGCGCTCAATGGAGCCCCGGGAGTCTGCTCGGCCCGCTTCGCCGGTCCGGACGCGAGCGATGAAGCGAACAATCGCCTCTTGATCGAAAAGATGCGCGGCGAAACAAATCGCCCTGCTCGCTTCGTCTGCGTGGTCGCTCTGGCCAAACAGGGCGAGCTGATTCGCTCCTTCCGCGGCGAGGTGGAAGGCCAGTTACTCGACGCTCCCCGCGGACCGAACGGCTTCGGCTACGATCCGCTCTTCTTCTACCCGCCCTTCGGCTGCTCTTTTGGCGAGGCCGCGGCGGAGCGCAAGATGCAAGTGAGCCACCGTGGACGCGCGCTACGAGCCATGCGCGAATATCTGAACGGGCTACTCGACGCGTAGCGCCATCATCGGGTCGGTGCGAGTGGCGCGCCGGGCCGGGATGTAGCAGGCCGCCAAACCCACCGCGCCGAGCAGCACGGTGACGCCTACGTACACCAGCGGATCGGTAGCGCTCACCCCCACGAAAAAGTCGCGTATTAGCATTGCACCCGCGGATGCCGCGGCGAGGCCGAGCACGACACCCGCTCCAACGAGCACCAAACCCTGCCGCACGATCATCGACAGAATCTCACCCGCGCGGGCGCCCAGCGCCATGCGAATGCCAATCTCGTGCGTGCGCTGCGCGGCCGCGTAGGAGACGACACCATACAAACCGACCACCGCGAGAATCAATCCGAGCATCCCAAGTCCCGCAGCCAGCGCCGCGCCCATCTGATAGCGCAGCAGGCCATTTAACGTGTACAGACTCTGCTTCATCGTCTGCACGGTGAACACCGGCATCCCAGGAGCCAGCGTGTCGATCAGACGCTGCAGATCGCCGATCGTCTGCTCCGGCGGTCCCACGGTCCGCACTTGCAACGTCTCAACAGCACTGTAATTCTGGGACAGCGCCTGGAAGAAATAGGGCTTGACCGGTCCGCTGAAACCACGATCCCGGCTGTTGCGGACCACGCCAATGATTTCCAGCGGATGTTTGGGATCCTGCATGGCGATAAATTGCTTGCCGATGGGATCCTGTCCAGGCCAGTAGGTCTTCGCCATGCTCTCATTGATCATGGCAACATGCTGCGACGCAGCCGTATCGCGCTCTGAAATGTCGCGGCCGCGCAGAATGGGGATGCGCATCGTTGCGAAGTACCCAGGAGAAATGACGTTATATCTCGAGTCGGGGGCTGCGGCGCCTTTCGGCTGTTGGTAGCCGGGGATCTGGAGTTGGTCCTCCGTAGTGTAGTAACCCATCGGAACCGAGAACGCCAGGCTCGCCGAAACCACGCCTGTAGTCGCGCGAACGCGATCCAACAGCGCGCTCGTGAACTGACGCCCTTGCGCCTCGTTGTAGCCCGCTTCGTTCGCATCGAAGCTGAGATTAACCACCTGATTCGGATCGAACCCCAGGTCAGCCTTCTGCGCCATATCGAGGCTGCGCATAAACAGCCCCGCGGCGATCAGCAGCATCAACGACGCGCCCACCTGCACCACCACCAGCGCGCTGCGCAGGCGATTGCGCCCCGCGATAATCGAGCGTCCACCGCTTTGAAGCACAGTGGCCAGATTGTTTCGGGATGCGCGTATGGCCGGCACGAGTCCCACCATGCAGCCGGTAAGAATCGCGGCCGTCAGCGCAAAGCCGAAGACGCTCCAATCGAAATGGAAATCGAGTAGAAAGGGAACCGGAGTATCGAGATGAATGGACGCCAGCACCCTCGACAGCCACAGGCCCACAAGCACGCCGCCAACGCCTCCCAACAAAGCCAATACCAGGCTTTCGGTGAGCAACTGGCGAATCAGGCGGACGCGTGCCGCGCCCAACGCCGCACGCACGGCCATTTCACGCTGCCTTACGCTGGCGCGCACCATCAACATATTCGCGACGTTGATGCAGGCGAGCAGAAGCACCAGCCCGGTGAATACCAGGAAGAGCGTAGCGACGGTCGCCATGGTATTGTCCGTGTCCGGCTCCGGACGCGCGTCCCGTTCCGCGAAGATCTTCAATGCGAGCCCTTCGTCTGTTTTGGGATAGGCTTTCGAAAGCGCGCCCGCAACCACGGCGAGCTGCGAACCGGCCTGCTGCAGAGTGACGCCGGGCCTAAGCTTCCCGAAAATCCTGAGACTGCGCGCCGCGCGGTCATTCATCGGATCGCCGGCGTCGGCTTCGATCGTCGACATGCTGACCGGCATGTAGCCTTGCGTATCGATGAGCGAGTAGAGGCCGTGAAATCCCTCGGGCGTCACGCCAACAATCGTCAAGAGGTGTCCATTGACCTTCACCTTCTTCCCAAGGACGCCCGGATCGCAGTTAAACCGCTCCTTCCAATAACCGTAACCTAGCATCAGCACGGGATCGTCACCCGGATGTTTGCCCTCCGAAGGAAGGATCAAACGCCCCAGCGCGGGCTGAACTCCGAGCGTCGAGAAGTAATTCCCAGTTACGTAGTTCGTGTAGAGATGTGCTGTCTTTCCGTCCACCGTCAGACCATCCATGCTCATACCGTACCCGAGCAGTCCGCTGAACACGGCCTTCGATTGCTCGCGAATGTCGTCGTAATCGGGAATCGAAAATTCGTTTTGGAGTGTGCCGCCTTTTTGCTCGAAGGCCAGCACCGCGATCCGGTCAGCAGAGGGAACGGGCAATGGCCGCCATAGAAGAGAGTGGATGACGCTGAAGATCGCGGTGTTCGCGCCGATGCCGAGCGCCAGCGTGATCACCGCGATGACCGTGAACGAGCGGCTACGGCGCAATTGCCGGATGCCATACGTCACATCTTTGAACAAAGTTTCGAGCGATTGCCATCCCCACATTTCGCGCGTGACCTCCTTGACCAGCGTGATGTTGCCAAACTCGCGGCGTGCCGATTCGCGCGCTTCTTCTATCCCTTCGCCTCGGCCTTCCAGGAGGCGAGCCTCCTCGGCAAGGTGAAACTGAATTTCCTGTTCCAGGTCGCGGTCCTCATTCCTGAGGCGCCGAAAATTCCCGAGTCGACGGCGAAGATTCATTGATTAGGACGAGGCCGGCTTCATCACGCGGCCAATCGCCTCCACCATACGGTTCCAGCGCGACTCAGCCGAAGCCAACTGCTTTTTCCCATCGCGCGTGATGTTGTAGTATTTGGCGCGCTGTTTGTTTTCCGTAGTGCGCCATTCCGATGCGATCCAACCCTGCTTCTCAAGACGATGCAATGCCGGATAAAGCGAGCCGTGTTCCACTTGCAACGCGTCCTGCGACTGCGTTCGAATCGCCAGGCCGATGCCGTGGCCGTGTTGCGCGCCCCATTGCAGAGTCCGGAGGATCATCATATCGAGCGTTCCCTGAAGCAGCTCGATGCGGTTTTTGTAGTTATCTTTTTGGCCCATGCCAGGTAGAAGACATCCTACCACAACGGTGGTCGGATGTCTACTACTCCGTTCCTGCGTTCAGGCGGAATTGTACGCGAATGGCGATGAGGATCAGGAGAATGACGTCGCACCACAAAACCCGGTTGCCGAACGCTTGAGCGCCATAGCCGCCACCGGCCGCGCCCAGAAGAAAGGCCGCGCAGATCGTCGAGAAATCTCTCATCGTCCGGGCTGCCGCCTGGCTGTGGCCCTGGAGAAACCAATCGACCGCCGCCTCGCACAGCGTGCGCAGGTTGCCCGTCGTGAACGTCGAGTTGAAACTGTGTCCGTTGACCTCGCGAAAGGTCTCGACTTGTACAGCGGCAGCGAAGGCGATGCTGGTAGTGAACCAGATATCCGCCGTCGCCGCCGGCAGCAGGCTCAATACCAAGAGCATGCCGATTTCCAACGCGAGAACGGCAGCATAAGGGGCACTGCGGCCGCGCAGCTTAGAACGCAATTCCAGCGTATGCGACACGGATATGCCAACCAGAAAGGCCAGGATCGCAGGAAGATGGCGAAAGGCAGTATGCCAGGAGCCGGATAGGCAATCGATGCCGAGCAGCACCACGTTGCCAGTCATCGCGTTCGCGAAAACGTGTCCATGTCCGATATAGGTGAAGCCGTCGAGAAAACCTCCGGCCCAGGCCAGCAGAGTGGCGATGCTCAGCGTTCCTATTCGATGTCTCGCTTCCTCAAACCCTAACGAAGCCATGTCGTGGTGTCGCTCCTGCCAACGAACGCACAATCGCTCATTTCCATTCGCTTGGCCGATCCTAACGCGCCGATGGCTCCGGCTCCCGCGGCAAACCTCGCGACTTGCCGATCGCCGGTATTCTTTGAAACGTTTTGTGACTCCACTGTGGCTTTCTCCTCCCGCCTTCGTACATCATTCTAAGCACTTCCCTAAACTAATGAGAGGAGGTATCGTCATGCTTCAGCCGGCAAAGCGTTTCGCGCTTATCGCAATAGCTACTGCTCTAACGTCCTTGGGCCAGAGCGCTAACACCAATATGATCGTGGGAGCTGGATATGTGTCCCCCACATCTCTCCAGGTGGCGCCTGGACAAGTGCTCACGATATATGCGGCAGGCGTGGGCAGCAGTCTGACGCAGCCGGTTTTGGCGGGGCCCGGCAACTTGCCGACTTCGCTCGCAGGCATCGGCGTCACCATCCGGCAGGGAACTGATACGCTTGCGCCGATTCTGAAAGTGAGTCCGGTCTCAACCTGCGCTGGCTGCGGTGTGATCACGGCGATCACGATACAAATTCCCTTCAGTCTGATGACGTTCTACTGTAGCCCGGCGCTGGCCTGCCCCGCTATCCTGGTGGAAACAGATTTGTTTGTCACTGAGAACGGCGTGTCAGGTACTTTGAGCACGATAAATCCACTGCCCGATCAAGTTCATATACTGACTGCCTGCGATCCGGTCCTGCCCGGAGGTAACGGTATCTTGCCGATTGGCGGACTGCCCTGCCAGCCGCAGGTGACACATGCAAACGGCGTACTGGTTTCGAACACGAATCCCGCAACGGTAGGCGAAGAACTGGTCGGGTATGCCGTTGGTTTGGGCGCGACGAATCCGGTGGTGCCGGCGGGCCAGGCGGCGACGAAGCCCACGCCCACCGTGCAGACCTTCAACCTCGATTTCAACTTCCACGAAAACGCGTTGCCC
>JBEKUT010000043.1:0-24634 GCA_049514735.1 Bryobacteraceae bacterium | reverse complement strand
GATTACGGCTACGCAGCCGCCCGCTATTTCGCTCACTCCGAATCCGCTGGCTCTTACTAATACGGCCGGTAATTTGACTGTGACAATTCCATCGCCCGCGGGGACGAATGGGCAAGCGATCAACTTAGTGAGCGGTAACTCGAGTGTTGCTTCGGTTGCGGCTATCGTAACGATTGCTTCGGGCGCGACCAGCGCAAACGTGACAGTCACACCCGGCACCGCTAGCGGCAGCACGAATGTGACTGCGTCGGCATCCGGCTATTCGAACGCAAGCGCGACTGTGAACGTGACTTTGCCAATGACCGTCAGCTTCACTCCGTCTACGCTGACGATCAATGGAACCGCGGCGCAGAATCTCACGTTGACGTTATCCGCGCCCGCGCCCATGGGCGGTCTGACGGTCAACCTGAGTTCTTCCAACACGGCAGTAGCTACCGTTCAAGCAACCGCGACTATTGCATCGGGAGCGACCGGTGTCAGTGTTCCGGTGACTGGAATCGCGACAGGATCGGCGGCGATCCACGCGAGCGCATTGCCGAATATCGCAGACACGGCAGCCACTGTTACGGTCCAACTTGGGATCTTCCTTCCGTCGAACATGATCTTGGGGCCGGCGCAGCAGGCGGCATTCCCCGTCACGCTGGCAGCGCCGGCAACGTCGACCGTGTTCGTAGCGTTGTCGAGCAGCGACAGTTCGAAAGTCACGGTTTCGCCCGCTACGGTTGTTATCGCTCAAGGAAAGACAACGCCGTCTGCAACACCGCAAGTAACCGGCGTCGCCTACGGCGCGGCGACGATCACCGCGACGTCCGGTTCACTGACCGCGAGCCAGCAGGTTCAAGTAAGTGCGACGCTCGGTTTCTCGGGTACCAGCCTCAACATCACAGGAACCGCGACGGGATTCCTGACGCTGGCGCTTTCGTCGCCCGCGCCGGCGGGAGGAATCGTTGTGAACCTGAGTTCCAGCAACACTGCGGTTGCAACGGTTCCAGCGACGGCGACCATTGCCGCAAATGCGAAGACGGTAAGCGTGGCAGTTAGCGGCGTCGCGGCCGGAGCCGCGGTAATCCATGCCAGCTCTTTACCGATGTTTCCGGACATAACCGAAAGCGTGACCGATGTGAACCCCGGCACGATCGTGCTGCCTTCCTTTGCGGTGGTGGGTCAGTATCACACGACAACGTTCCCACTGAGCCTGGGTGCGCCGGCGCCGGCGGGTGGCGTGACCGTCACGCTGGCGAGCAGCGACAGCGCTTATCTGACGATCGCGCCAGCGACAGTAGTCATCCCCGCCGGATCGACCAGCCCTGCAGCGCAGCCGCAAATTTCGGGGATCACGCTGGGATATGCATTTGTTAACGCGTCCGCTCCGGGTTACAGCAGCGCCAGCCTGCAAATACATATCAGCGACGGCATCAGGGTCGACATACCGGAAGGCGTGAAAGTCGGTTTGGGTCAGACGATTTCGTATCCCGTGATTCTGGACTCGGCGTCAACAGGCGGGACAACTGTGACGCTTAGCAGCAGCGACCCCACGATCGCGACCATCAGCGCCACGGCATTTGTACCCAAAGGCGCCACTACTCCGGCGACGCAAGCGCAACTGACCGGCGTGAATCCTGGAATCGTGACGATTAATGCCGCTGCGCCGGGATACGATACGGCAGCCCCTCAGACGGTGCAAGTAATCGCGTCGGTCGCGTTTACGCCAACCGCTCTGACGGTGCCTGGAACCACGACACAGAATCTCACACTGACGCTCTCCGGTCCCGCGCCGGCGGGCGGTCTCGCGATCAATCTGACATCCAGTAATACCAGCGTGGCGACCGTTCCGGCCACGGTAACGTTCAGCGCGGGCAGCACTACCGTTAATGTTCCGGTGACGGGCGTGAAGGTGGGAACGGCGGTAATACAGGCGAGCAGTCTGCCTAATATCACGGCTGTCAGCGCGGGCGTCACCATAGTTACGTCGGCGGCGATTTCATTGCCCAGCGGATTGAACGTGGGGCTCGGACAAGCGATGCCCTTTGCGGTGACGCTGCCATCGGCCGCTCCGGCGGGCGGAGTCACTATCGCGCTGGTTAGTAGCGACTTGACTAAGCTCACGATATCGCCGGCGAGTGTTTTCGTGAGTGCGGGAGCGACTGCGCCCGCAAGCCAGCCTCAGATCGGCGGCGTTGGTTTGGGCGCGGCGTCGATTACGGCTTCGGCCCCCAGTTACTTGACAAGTAACCAGACAATTCAAATTGTCTCGCAAGTTAGCTTCGCTCCTTCGACTCTGACGATTGGCGGCACAGTTACTCAGAACCTGACTTTGAATCTGGTGACGCCCGCGGCCGCACCGGGCCTCACCGTGATGCTGATCTCCAGTAACACGGGCGTGGCGACCGTTCCGGCGACCGTTACGTTCGCGACAGGTTCGAGCAGTGTGAGTGTGCCAGTAACTGGTGTAAGCGTGGGTTCGACCACGATAACCGCGACGACGCCGGCTTTTGGGAGCGCGGCGGCGGGCGTGACAGTGACGGCGGGTGGAACGATCGGCTTGCCTGCCAGTGTCAGCGTGGGACTTAGTCAGACTGTGACTTACCCAGTTACTCTTTCTGTTGGTGCGCCACCAGGTGGAGTTACTGTGACGTTGAGCAGCAGCGACACTACGAAAGTAAGTGTCGCGCCTTTGAGTGTGTTTGTGGCGGGAGGCGCGACCACGCCTTCGACTCAGCCACAAGTGACCGGCGTCAATCTGGGAGCGGCGACTATCGGCGCGTCGGCGGCGGGGTATACGGCAGCGACGCAGCAAGTGACTACGACGGGGTCGATCGGTTTCTCACCGTCTACGCTGACGATCAACGGTACGATGCCGCAAAATCTGACGCTGACTCTGTCGGGTCCCGCGCCGGCCGGCGGGTTGACTGTTAACTTGAGCTCCAGTAATACAGCGGTGGCCACCGTTCCGGCGACGGTGACGTTTGCGTCCAACGCGACCACTGCAACTGTCGCGGTTACTGGAGTGGCGGCCGGCACGGCCACAATCCATGCCGGTGCGCTGCCGAACCTCGCGGACACGACAGCGAGCATTACTGTGACTAGTGGAGTTGCGCTGGTGCTGCCATCGAGTGTGACGGTGGGTCCTAATCAGACAGTGAGCTATGCGCTAGCGCTGGCCGCGCCGGCTAAGTCGACCGTGTTCGTGAACTTATCGAGCAGCGACGCTACAAAGCTAACGGTGTCGCCAACGAGTTTTGTCATTCAGGCGGGTAGTACGATGCCTGCTTCGACGCCTAAAGTGACAGGCGTGAACTATGGATCGGCTACGATCACCTTGTCCGCGACTGGTTATCCGACGGCCACGCAGCAGTTGCAAGTTACCGGGACGGCCGTATTCTCGCCGGCGAAGCTCAATGTTCCGGGTACGTCCACACAGTTTCTGACCCTGGTTCTGTCGTCACCGGCGCCAACGGGTGGCGTGACGTTCAATCTTAGTTCGAGCAACACGGGCGTGGCGACGACGCCAGCCACGGTGACGATCGCGGCGAATGCGGTTAGCGCCAGTGTCGCCGTAACGGGCGTCTCGCTGGGGACGGCGGTGATTCACGCGAGCTCGCTGCCGGCGATCGCCGACACAACGGCCACTGTTACTGTTGTGACTCCACCGGCGGTGGTTCTGCCGACTTTCGCGGTGGTCGGCCAGAATTTCACGACGCTGTTTCCGGTGAGCCTGTCGACGCCAGCGCCTGCTGGAGGCGTGACGATCGCGCTGAGCAGCAGCGTGCCTTCCTCTCTCTCGATTTCACCGGCGAGCGTTTTCGTAGCGGCGGGTGCGACGACGCCTTCCACGACGCCGCAGATTTCGGGGATTAATCTGGGATACGCGAATATCAACGCGACGGCGACTGGCTATGCTTCCGCCAGTTTGCAGATTCACATCAGCGATGGCATCCGCGTGAATTTGCCATCCGGCGTCAGCGTGAAGGCGGGGCAATCCGTCGCGTTTCCGGTGATTCTGGATTCACCCGCGCCGGTTGGCGGCGTCACGGTGGTGCTGAGCAGCAGCAACACTTCGATCGCGACGATTACGGCCAGTGTTTTTGTTGCCGCCGGCGCTACCACGCCCGCGACGGAACCGGTGGTGACGGGGATCGCAGCGGGGTCGGCTGTGATGAACGCGTCGGCGCAACACTACACGTCGGCGAGTCCGCAGACAGTGCAAGTGACGCCGTAGTCGAAAAAATAAAAAGGGCAACCGCTCCCTTCCGGTCACGGCTCGGAATGGAGCCTCCGATGCGGCTCGGAATGGGGCCTCCGATGCGGTTCGGAACGGAGCGGCGACGAAGCTTTATTTAATTCGTGACGGTCAGGTTCGCCGGGGGACTCGACACGTTTCCGACTTTGACCACGACGGGTTGAGCGCCGATCACGATGCCGGTGGGCACCTGATAATTGATTTGAACGACACCGACGAGACCGGCCGGGATGCCGTCATAGTCGACAGACGTGGCGATGCCGCCGACCGTGACCGACAGGGCCTCAGTAGGAATTGGAACTGCCGTGGCCGATGGCGCGGCTCCAGTTGCGACCTGCGGCGAAACGGCGCCGACTCCGGTGACGAAGAGCGTGATAATGCTGCCTCGCGCGGCACTGGTGCTCGGTACCGGAGCGCCGCTCGAATTGGTGAAGATTCCCGGAGCGGTGGTGCTAATAGCGATCGATTGCGATGCGACCTGTCCGTTGTTGTTGACAGTTACAACGGCGGTAGAATTGGGTGCGATCTCATAGGGGATCTGAATGTTCAACTGCCCCGGGGATACGTAATACAAGGGCGCGGCGACACCGTTCACGGTGGCTTCGACGCCGGCCATCGTAAGAGGCAACGGGACGGCGGAGGCGCTTTCCGTCGAAGGAGCGAGCTGCGATCCAAAGACACTCAAGATCATTCCAGGCGCGAAGGACTGCTTGAACGACGCCCCGTGGGCCAGACCGGCGATAGCGGGTTTGGTTTCCGACGCCGTGGATGAAACAGAGACGGAGATGGTGGCATTGACAGAAGTGTCGCCGCTGTATGCCGCGGTGACATTGGAAGAGCCTTGGGGAAGGCCGCTGGCGGGCACGCCCAGCGTCGCGGTAGCGGACCCTCCCGATCCAGTGAGAGTTATAGATCCCAATGAAGTGGCGCCCACTGAGAAGATGACGCTGCCGGTGGGCGTGGCGCCGGCAGTGCTGGTAACGGTGGCCGTAAGAAAGAGCGTTCCGTTCGAGGAGATGGTGCTGGCGCTTGCTATCAGGGCGAGCGCATTCGTGGGAGGTGGAGGGGTGACGATAATCGTTTTCCCGATCCACGCCTGTGCGAGATTGTAGGCGTTCACCGATCCGAGTCCGGTGACGGGATCGTAACCAACGGTGGCGCTATATCCGACGGGCGTGCTGCTGCAGGTTATGGAGCGGCGCGGACAATCCGGCGTGACGATGTTGTTGCCGGTAGTGATGTCGTGAAATGCGCCGGGAGACGACTGCGCGAGCGCATACAGAGTGGGGTTTATATTTCCCAATCCGGGGCTCGACTGAATGCCCTTCGAGACCACGTACTGGTTGAGCAGCGCGGTGAGACCGGCAAAAGAAGGGGAGGGAACGGAGGTGCCACCATAAATCTGCAGTTGTCCGCCGCTGTAGACGATGTAGCCATCGTGATCCGCGGACGCATTTAACGCGACGTCGGGAACGTGGCGGGCATTATCACTGGGCACGCCCGTACCGGTCTGCCAGGAGGGTTTCGTGAAAAAGATGCTGGAACCGCCTCCACTCGCCGACGGCTCGTTATCCTCGACACTGTCGTTCCACGCGGTTTCCGGTATGTACGAGAGAGCTGACGCGCCGGTGGAATCGTTCGAACTATTCCAATAGTTGCCGCTGCCTTCGACGAACTCGGTGCCGCCGACGCCCGTGAACTGGGGAATGGCGGCGGGAACATCGACGGAGAGGCCGGGGTTCTGGGTGTCGCCGCAATCGGCCGCGCCGTCGTCACCGGACGCGGCGAAAAACGAAATGCCTTGCGCGTTGCCCTGAATGGCCCAGGTTTGCTGGGTCAACGTATCCGCGGAGCCGTTCTCAACCTCACAGAGACCATAGCTGGTACTGATAACGGGCGCGAGGTTTTGATCCACTGCGTATTGCAGGGAGTCCTCCACGTTTTCCGTATAAACGAAGACGATGCTCGCGTTGCGGGCTACAGCGCCGGACCATTCGAGGTCGAGGTCCGCTTCCGGAAGATCGTCCTGGCTGATGCCGGGGTTTTGCGTATTCGGCACAAACAAAACCTGGGGGTCATTGGAGGAGAGACCAAATTGACTGCGAAACGATTCAATATCCGAAAGATTAATCTGAGTCTGCCCCATCACCGCGATTTTCTGTCCGGTACCGTCGATTCCCGCGGAATAAAGGGGACTGACGTTATAAATAGTCGCAAAATCGTTGGGGGCAATATAATGATTTCCCGATTGATCGGTATATTTGGGCGTCGCCGCCTTGCGCAGGCGAGGCTTGGGGCGGAAATCGGCCAGTCCATGGACGCCTTGGACGACGGGTTGGAAGGCGGCTGGCACCGATGGTTCGGAGGCATTTGCGAAATGCGTTTTGCCGTCGACGAGGTATTGGTGCAATTCGGTCTGAAAAGCGGATTCGACTTGCGCCGCAGAGCCATCGAAGGAGATCCAGTTGCGGCCGCGTCCGACGGCTGTGACTGTGAGGCCCCGCTGCTGGAGCCACGATGTCAGCTTTGAAATATCGGAATCGTTGACGCCGAAGCGGGCACCGAATTCTTCAGGCGTGAGCCAGCGATGATAGAGCGGCGAGGAGGGGTTCTGCTGATCTTCCAATAATTGGTTCAGTTCCACTTGCTGTGCCGGGGATTGGGAAAGCACGAGTGTCACGTGCGTGAGCGGGACCGAGGGGGAGAGCCGGCCGAGGTCATTTTCAGTGCGGGCTTGCGGGTGCAAGTGGCCGGTGAGCGTGACACGGCTGTTATTGTCTATCGAATTTACGACGCGGCTTTGCTGGGCGGCGGAACTCGCTATCGAGAGAGCGGCCACAAGGGTAAGAACGGCTAAACTTCTCATTCGATATTTAATTATGCGACGGCGCGTCTGCGGGGGTGGTTGCGGTTAAAACAATTCTTTACGTTTTTAACAGACACTTCGGCGTCGCGCGTACAGCGTGCGGCGTACGGCGTCCCGCGTTCGGCGTTGTTGGTTCGTGGTTCGTAGTTCGTGGTTCAAACGTTCTACGTTCTACGTTCTACGTTCCTTGTTTACCCTTTGACCTCCGCCGCTCCCTTCAGGTCCGTTGCACCCCGGATAGGTTCTGAAGGGATGGCGGACGGAGTGTGCCAGCCGCCTTCCGGCGCGCCGTGGATCGCGATCCAGCCGGACCCACTTCCGGAAGCGCCTGCCCGACTCTTTCGAATCTTGCAGGCCCGGAAAGCCCGGCACTAACTGCGGTGAGCGTTGGTGGCCACCAATGGTACATCACCGTCAGACAGCCTCCTTGCGAAGACCGTCTTACTGGTTCAAGTTTAGGGAGCGGATCTGTTGGCCGGGGGCGGGGGTTCTTGTATCTTGTTCATTCGGCTTGAAATCGAGTTACAAAATATTTTTCACTCGCGATTCCGTGCGATGATGTTGGCTTGAATGCGCGCCGCAGGCTTTCTGTGGGCAGTACAGCGTATTCGAAGATCGCCCGGCCAAGACCGGACGGCGCGTCGCGCTCAAGATTGTGGTTGCGCCGGCGCTGAAGCGCGATCCGCGACCCGATCCTTTATTTATTTTCGAAGGCGGACCCGGTGGCGGCGCGGCGACGCTCGCGGAGTATCGTCTGCCCATGTTAGCCCATGTTCCAACGCTTCCAGTTGGACCGCGATATTGTGCTGATCGACCAACGCGGGACGGGCGATTCCAATGCGTTGAATTGCGAGCCCGACGATCGCGATGAAGAAGATTTTTCGAAGATCGACGATTATCCGGTGGGGCGGCTGCGCACTTGTCTGGCGGCGCTCAAAGCCGACACGCGCTTTTACACTACGGCGATCGCCATGGACGATATCGACGATGTGCGGAAGTTTTTGGGCTACGGCGAGATCAATTTGTGGGGCGGTTCATACGGCACGCGCGCCGCGCTGGTGTATTTGAAGTGGCATGAGGACGCGGTGAGAAGCGTGGTGATCGATGGAGTCGCGCCGCCGGATATGCGGCTGCCGCTGTTTATGGAACATCCCGCCTCTGCTGCTGGTGCTGGCTTCGTTGACGGGCGGAATGCAAATCGCGATCGATGCGACGGCGGGCGAACGGGAGCGCGGGTCGCTGGAACCGCTGCTGCTGAGTCCGGTTCCTCGCGTGGCGTTGGCGGCGGGAAAATGGCTGGCGGCATCGGCGTTCGGCGCGTGCTCGGTGGTGTTTTCGATGCTGTTGACAGTGAATGTGCTGCGGCGCGTGCCGTGGCACGATTTGGGAATCCGGTTTCGCGTGTCGGATGGAGACTTGATGAGCTTGCTGGCCCTGGTGCTGCCGCTGGCTTTGTTTTTGAGCGCGGTGGTGATGTTTGCGTCGACGTTCGCGCGGTCGTTTAAAGAGGCGCAGGGATATATCGGGATGCTGATTTTATTGCCGATGTTGCCGGGCGTGATCTCGACGTTGTATCCGTTGTCGAACCGGCCGTGGTTGGCGCCGGTGCCGATAATTGGTCAGTATGCGTTGGCGGCCGATGTGTTGGGGGGGAAGCCGCCGGGCGTGGCTTTTTATGTGCTGGCGGGCGTTTCCGTTTTGGGGTGTTCGCTGGTGTTGTTGGGGTTGACGGCGAGGATGCTGAAGCGGGAGGCGATTATTTTTGGGAGGTGATCGTTCTACGTTCGGCGTACGGCGTTCGGCGTACAGCGTACAGCGTACAGCGTTCGGCGTACGGCGTACGGCGTTCGGCGTACGGCGTTCGGCGGTACGGATTAAAGGCCGCTGCCGCGCAGTCTCATCGTCGTCGGCATGCATTGTCAGCACGGGTATGACGACGCGTTTGCGAAGGCGAACCCGTAGGCATTTACTTTGGCACATTAAAGTGCCCGGTGCGCTGGCGATGCGTTGAGGCCACATAGCGCAGGATTATCGGGAGTTGGAGGCTAGGCTCGCATCTCTAAAAGCCTGGATTTGGCGATATCCAGGTTGTTCTGCGTCATGGCCCAGTCCTGCGGAAAATCGGCTTCCGTGTAAACGCGCAGCGCGGCCTCGTAGCAGCCGATCGCTTTGCCCAGGTTCGCCGCCCGGTCTCCGGTGGGCAGATCGCTCCACGCATTGCCCAGGTTGTTCTGCGTCATGGCCCAGTCCTGCGGAAAATCGGCTTCTGTGCGAACGCGTAGCGCGGCCTGGTAGCAGCCGATCGCTTTGCCCAGATTCGCCGCCCGGTCTCCCAACGAGCAGCGCCAAAGCTGTGTGCCTAAATCGTGAGCAGCGGCGGCCGACTCGCTGGAGAAAAGTGGCGCCTCGAGCAAGGTCATCGGGTCCCACCATTTCAATAGCCGGAGGTGCTCCTGCATACGTGGCGGGATGGAGGTGCGCGCTGACTCCGCTAGTTCGTTCCATTGAGCGCGAGCCGCGGCCGGCTCCAGAGCGTAGCGGTGATACCAGGCCAGGGATGCGCAATCATCAATCGGGGCTTGGTAACGCGATTCCCAGTGCGCGCGCCACCAATTATGATCCGCCTTCACCGCATTCTGTTCGGAAGGCTGATTTTCCAGGGCCCAGGCCATTTGCGAGCGAATGCTATACCAACCCGTTGTGCCCGCGAGGGGCTGAACGAAGCTGTAATCCTGTAGGGCTTCCCAGGCATGGTCTTGGGCCGCGCTGCTGTATTCGGAAAAAGCCGCGCGCGCGGCCAGTTCGTCGAAGCGCGGCGTGATGGCGAGCCGGAAGATCCAACGGCCCTCGGCATCGGAGTCCAACGATTTCAGGAAACGGCTAGCGAGGTCTTCCCAATTCTGGGGACCCAGACGGAGCGATGCGGGCTCAGGGTCGTGACCACTAGCGCGGCGTTCGGCATGGACGATATCGGCGCACAAGGCGAGACTGAAACAGTGTGTACCGTTGTCCTCCGGGTCATGCGCGGTGGAGAGAATGGCGTTCTGGAGAGCCGGATTCGTGATCTCGCATTTTTCAAGAAACAGGCGCGCGTCGTGTTCAGAGAGGCCGCCCACTAAGTGCCGCTCGAGATGGTGTGGGTCGTTCCAGCGGGGATCGGCCTCGTCCCAAGTAAGGCGGTTCTGGCCGGCTATGACGATGAGGGCGAAGCCAAAGTCTCCCGCGATATCCTGAACCCACTGCTCGCGGAGACGCTGGTGCTCGGTGTTGGGCAGACCGGCTGCGAGGTCTTCGAACGTATCGAAAAACAAGACGGCTCGGACGGCGTTCTTGAGTGAGGGCTTGAGGCTTTCTTTCAGATCCGTGGCTAGACAGCCGATGAGGTTTTGGTCGATCTCCTGGGGGGATTGACGGCGGAGCGAAAGCAAAAATTCGTTGCCGGAGCGATCGGCGAGGAATCGCTCGATACCACCATCGCGTAGTTGTTTGGCGACTTGCTTGCTGAGCTTCTTGATGATGATGCCAACGCCAGGGAGGCTCTGGGTGCTCTCGAAGACAGCACCTATAAACTCAAGCGAGGGACCGATGGCGCCATGCACTTTGAATCCCGGCTCGGATGAAACGCCTTGGTTGAAGAGACGCATGGCATAGGCGAGGTCGAAACGAGGCGTGGGCTGGCCGAGCTGTTGGCGGATCGCGTACAGGGCTTGCGCGAAGTCGAGTGAGAAGCGCTGGCCTTCGAAGCGGACTTCGAAATCGATCGGCGCCGTGGGCAAGCCGATGGGGACTTCTTCGCGGAGTTTCTTCAGCAGCCACGTCTTGCCTGTTCCGCCGACCCCGTAGAACATCAAAACCGGAGGCTCAGTTGCGGCGTTCAGGTGGCGGCGGAATATTTCGCGGTGGTCATCGCGATCGGTAAAAAGCGCGAGCTCGTTTGAGACCGTTGGTTCACTACGGCTCGGCTTCGGCATGAAACAAGTGTAGCTTCGTGGCATCCTGCGATGCTTTGTTAAAAGGGAATTGGCAGAAGATAACGCCGCGCCGCCTTTCCGAAAGGCATTTCCATTGTTCCGATATCGATGATCTGGAGGAGATCGCGGTGAAAGCGGTCTGCGAAGGCTTTGCCGTACCGCTTCTTCTTCACTAGACGACAAGTGTGTTGCCGTGTGGCGAGACTGTCCGCTTTGGGCCGCGCGCGCTCCCGAAGCTCGGGACGCATAAAACCATTTCCATACCGTCCTGTGTTAGCGGCGAGCGCGCCGGGTCAGGAAAGCGGGGATGTCGCGTGAGCCTTGGGTCACGGCTACGATCTCAATCGGACGACGCTCGGCGCGGTAGACGATGAGATAAGCACCTACGGGCCAGAACAGAACCGGATAGCGAGTGAGGTCCTCGCGCCGATGGCCCATGCCCGGCGTTTGCCCGAGGGCTTCGAACGCATCGAACAGCTTGCCGATCCAGCGATCCGCGGCGTCGATCGGCGCTGAGAACATAACCGCTCACGCGCGGGGCTTCCGCCGCTGCTCCGATTTGCGCTGCAACCGGGCGCGGGTTTTAGCGGGATCAACGGTTTCGCCGCGGTCGAGGGCGGCGAGGCGGCGGGCGAGCTCTTCGTTGAATTCCCCCAACTGGGCGGCGCGGGCTGAATCGTGCTCCTCCAGAAGCCGTAGCGCTTCGCGGACGACCTCGCTTGCCGAGTTGTAGCGGCCCGACTGCACTTTGCCGCTGACAAATTTTTCGAGTTCGGGCGTGAGAGAGACGTTCATGGGCGGCCTCCGTGTCCTGTCATCGACTAAAGTAGCCTCAATAGCGAAGCTTGTCAATGTCTGTTATTGGCCTCACGCGGCCTGGCCAGCGACAGCGCGACATGAGACACGGCGCGGCGGGGCGGGGATAATTTCATTGGAGCTTGTCGTCGCCGGCTGGCTCCTTGTTCAAGTGCGATCAACTCGTCAAAACCCAGTCACCGGCCAGAAACGCAAGCCCTTCAGGCTCGGGTTCCTGAGTTCTCTTGCCGCTCCCCTGAAGATCACGTACGATTGGGGCGACCGCTCCCTGCCGGTCACGGCTCGGTTACGGGTCGAAATTCTTCATCAACATTGGTGGCCCGCCGGGCCATGAGCACTCCGTTGAAGAACCGTCACGGCTCGGTTATGATCGGGGTTGTTCATCAGCTTGGGTGGGCCGCAGGGCCATGGGCACTCCCATGTTGGGCATGCGCACTAACCGCTCGACCTCGACGGCGTCCACGAACCGGAACGCGGCATCGGGCGCGTCCTTCTCGATCAGATACCAGCGGAATTGCCGGAGAATATCGTCCCGCGCCCTCGGGCGAATAACTGCGTTCACGCCCGCTTCGGCGCCTGGTGCTTCGTGGCGATGTTCCGCGCTTCCGCTTTGAGGTCTTCCCAAAACTCCGGCGTCACTGGAATGTCGCCGCCGCCCGCCAAGCCTTCCAGCAACAGCGCCTCCAGCCGGGCGTCTTCTTCTTCCTCCTGGGCCTCGCGTAACAGCGAGCGGAAATACTCGCTCACATTGCCGTAGCCCTTGGTGGCGAGTTGACGATCGATGAAGGCCTTCAGGGATTTTGAGGTGCTTCCTGGTTTCGGCGGTCCTGCCATGCAGTCTACCTTCGCTCTTAACTATTCTCAATAGATAAGAAGAACACCGCGCCCGATCCGTAAACGATTAACGCCGATAAAAACAGCTCGTGTTTTATCCGCGTTGATCCACGGCTAAACGGCTCTTCCGCGCTGCCGTCTTAAAGTGCACAATGAATTCGCTGATTTCCCGCAAGCGGTGATTGCAGTGCTGGCAATTCGATAAATGCTCTGCTGCCTTGCGGTGACGCCCATGCGGGAGGTCGCCCAGGGCATGCAGGTTCAGAGTGTCTTCGGTCAAGTGTCTGATTCTCTCGGCGTTTGGCATCGTGAGCTCCTCTTTGTGCTAGCCCAGAATGATTTCTGCGCCGTTTCGCGACAATAGATAGGCGGTACTGGCTGCTACACTCAGTACCCGGTACTCAGGCCCTGACACGCGGTGCGGTCTTCACGATGTCCACTGGAATGGCCTTGTATTTCACCAGCATTTTGCCGACAAACAACGCTTCCGCCACCAGGCCTTCCTGCGTCTCCTTGCGTTGAACCTGATCGAAGATCAAGTTGCCCAGCGAATAGAAAATTACGCCGCCGCCATATTCTTCCACCGGCTGCACGACGTGCGGATGATGGCCCACCACGATCTTCGCCCCGGCATCGATCGCGGCGTGAGCGAACTGCGTCTGCGCCTCATTCGGCTTGGGACGATATTCGGTTCCGGCATGCATCGACACGATGACCACGTCGGCGCGCCGCGCGATCTCTGCGATGTCTACACGCGCGCGATCGACGTCCAGCATCGCCACGCGATCGTCCTGGTCCTTGTAATTTCCGTTCGACTGGTCGAAGGTGTAGGCGAGGAAGCCGAACCGCACACCGTGGCGTTCGATTACCGTGCCGCGATGCGCAGCCTCGGCGCTGACGCCCGTTCCAACCGCCGTGATGCCGTGCTTCGCCAGCCAGTCCACCGTGAATGTGATTCCGTAGGACCCGCAGTCGCGAGAATGATTGTTGGCGGTTGAAGCTACCACGATCCCGGCCAGTTCGAGCGCCGCCACCATGCCGGGGCCGGCTTTGAAGATCATGCCCTTCTGCGTGGGCGCGCCTTGATCGGAGAAGGGCGCTTCCAGGTTGACGAACGCGATATCGGCAGTTGAAAACAAGCCCGCAATGTCACGCATTGGCGCGGCCGGATCGCGCTTGGCGCGCGCCAGCGTGCCGACGTAGCGCGACATCATGACGTCTCCGCCGAAAATCAGGCGATTCGCGATCGTCGCTGGAGGCGGTATTTCCAGTTGCCCGGCTGGCCGGGGAATCAACCCCATCGCAGGCAGGTACAGGAATGTCCGGCGGAGCATCAGGCCTGGCGTACGCTCATTCGAAGCAGCTCCGGAACACCGGGTCGACGCCCACAATGGAGAGCTCCTGCCCGATCAGCGCGCGTTCTGTGGCCTCCGGCACCGCCAGCCTCTGCGTCAAGCCGTTGACGTTGAGGACCGCGGAGTTGCCGTTTTCGATTTCGATGCTGGCCGCGAAGCCAGGCGCGTCGAAGCGGATCTGCCTGATGCGCGAGGCCCCGTTGGTTACCGTTTCGAAGAGCACTTCCGCTTCGGGGAGCGCGTGCTGGAACCAGTTGGTCAGGTACTTCACCTGGATGCTCGCGCCGGAGTGAACGATGGTCACCGTGGCGATCCGCTCCAGGAAGGGGCGATTGCACTCGTCTTCGAAAATCTGCCAGACCATCTCGCGCCAGGGCGTCAGGCGCGTCCATGCAAGATCCATAACGTTTGTGCCGCGGCGATTCATGTCGGCCACGAAACCAAAACCGCGCACGGGATCGTTGAAGGTATCCGAATCCATGATAATTTTGTTCGCAAGCGGAAAAAGTTTCTGGAACTTGGCTCGCAATGCCACCTGCGGACAACGGATCCAGAGGACCACCGGAAGATCCGGCACGGTTAATCCCAGCAGCAGCTTCGGAACGTCGGCCAGCACTGGCTCCGGAGCTGTAATCTCGATCTCCTCGCAACAAATCTGTTGCCGCCGTCCGAACGGCATCCAGCATTGCGCGAAGACCCGCGCGTCGAGCTCTCCAGCGCCGTCTTTCTTGACATAGAGCACGATGACGCGGCTGGGGTGTTCGTGCATCAGCTCTGCAATCGTCTCGCCGACAGCCTGCGCGTCCACCTCTTCCTCCACTGCAACGATCAAGGTCATGGCGCATGCGCGCAACACGCCCGCGGAGTTTTTCTCGCCTTCTTCCTTGGCGAGATCGACCCACAACTTGGCAAGATCCTTAAGAATTCTCTCCGGCTTAATCGCATTGGCCATGACTTTGTCCCCGCCTTAACTACGAACTAACAACCAACAACTAACAACGCCTTTTCGCGTTTACGGTATCCGCCAATGATGCCCCAGCCGTTCCAGCATCTCGTCGGAAGCCCGCGGACCCCAGGTCCCCGACGCATAGTTCGGAAACTCGAAATTGCCCTTATTCCAAACCTGCAGAATCGGCTCGACCGCGGTCCAACTCGCTTCCACCATGTCCTGGCGTGAAAAGAGTGTCGGATCGCCTATCAGCGCGTCCAGAATCAATGTTTCATACGCTGACGGCGACCTGGTCCCAAAGCTGCTTCCGTAGTTGAAGTCCATCGACACCGGCCGGAGTTGCATGCCACTCCCCGGCTGTTTCGACAGGAATCGGAGCGAGATTCCTTCTTCCGGCTGGATGCGTATGATCAGCAGATTCGGCCGCGCATCTTCGCTCAACGTGCCCTCAGTAAACGGCGAGTGCGGCGCCTGGCTAAAATGGATCGCGATGTCGGTGATGCGCTTTGGAAGGCGCTTTCCGCTGCGCAGGAAAAACGGGACGCCGGCCCAGCGCCAATTGTCGACAATGAATGTCACGGCCGCGTAGGTATCGGTGATGGAGTTGGCCGAAACGCCCGGTTCCTGGCGGAATCCTGGTACGTCTTCGGTCCCGATTCGCGCCGGCCCATATTGCCCGGCCACCGCGTACTTGGGCACGTCTTCCTGCTTCATGAGGCGCACCGACTTCAGTAGTTTGGCCCGCTCATCACGAACGGAATCCGCTTCGAACACGGCGGGCGGTTCCATGCCGACGGTCGCCATCACCTGCATCAGGTGATTTTGAATCATGTCGCGCAGAGCGCCGGCTTCCTGGTAGTACGCGCCGCGGCCCTCCACGCCAATCGACTCCGCCGCGGTGATCTGGACGTGGTTGATGTAGCGCCTGTTCCAGAGCGGCTCGAAAATGCCGTTTCCGAAGCGGAAGGCCATGATATTCTGCACGGTCTCTTTGCCGAGGTAGTGGTCGATGCGGTAAATATCGCGCTCCGGAAAAACTTTCTGGAGATCCGCATTTAGCGCGCGAGCGCTAGCCAGATCGTGGCCGAACGGTTTCTCGATCACGATGCGCCGCCAGCCGCCGGCTTGCTGTAAGCCAGCCTTCCCGAGATTCTCGACAACGACTGCGTAGTAGCTCGGCTGCGTGGAGAGGTAGAAGAGAACATCGTCGCCGGTGTGATTGCTCTCGCCGACGGTCTTCAGCTTGTCACGGAGCCGCTGATACATACCGGGGTCCTTGAGATCGCCGGCAACGTAGAATAGCTTGGTTGCGAAGCTGTCCCAAAGAGACGGGTCGAAGCCGCCGTCTCCGGAGAAATGCTCCACCTCCTCGCGCATCTTGGCGCGGAACTCGTCGTCTGACATCTCAGTCCGCGAATTGCCGATGATGGCAAAGGCGGGCGGGACTCGTCCATCGGAGGCCAGCCGGTAGAGGGCCGGCATTAACATCCTCTTGGTCAGGTCCCCATTAGCTCCAAAAATAACGATCGCGCATGGGGGAGCGCGCCGCTCAAACCGCAGCGGGTCGGCGAACGGATTCTCAGCCATCGGATCTTATCGTAGCAGTGCCCGCGGGCGGTCCCGCTAACTGTTGTGTTAAGATACTTGTACCTTCCCGTTTCTATCAAGTTCCAACAGGCAAGTCACTCAAGCTCAGGAGCACATCGTAGAGTTCTATGCAGAAAAAGAAGGTCCTGGCGGTGGTCGAAGATCTGCTGTTTACAGTCAAGATCAGCGACGCCGCGAAACGCACCGGCCTTGAAGTAGAGTTTCTAAAATCCGAAAAAGACGTGCTGGAAAAAGCGCTGGAAAAGCCGCTTCTCATCATCATGGATCTGAACTGCGGCTGCGTTCAGCCCATTGGATTGATCTCGAACCTGAAGGCTGCGCCGGAAACGAAAGGCATCAGCATCATCGGTTTTCTGTCCCATACGCATGGCGAATTGAAGCAGAAGGCGCAGGAGGCAGGGGCGAATATGGTGATGGCGCGGTCCGCTTTTTCGCAAAATCTGCAGCAGATTTTAAAACGGCACGCCGGCGTTGTGTAATCTTACTGCGTCAGCATTGTTTTCGCGAACCTGCGGCACACCGCCGTCCACGAATTAATCAGGTGCACGCTGACCAGCGTGAACACGGCGCCGAAGCAGCAAATATAGATCGCCTGATCGAAGGTCTCGACCGTCGAGACGCCGATTTGGATCGGTATGAAGGAGTAGGTCAACGGCGCCGTCAGGAAAACGACGCTCAGCGGGATCAACACCATGACCAGAATGAACCCTGCCACGCCTAGCGGGAATCGCAGGAAAAGATAGATCACACGTCTTATAGTTCCAGGCCGCTTGGCCGTGGCCAGCATGTGCTCGTGAAGGCTTCCGCTTACTGGAGGCGCCTGCGCACGCGGTGGAATCCCCGCTCCCAACATCGTGTTGATCACGGTGCGGTCCAGTTCCGATAAAACGTCCGCCGCCATCAGACCGAACCACAGGATGAAAAATCCCACGACTATCACGGCCATCCCGACCCCAGCCGAAAGCATCGTCACCAGCACGACAAAGTAGGCCACGCCGAGCGGGAAGGAGATCAAGAGATAAAGCATGTTGATCCAGGTTTGCGCCTGGATCACCGGCCCAAAGATCCTGTCGATAGCCGAATCGGCTGCGAGGGTGCGTGTGTCGGTCATTATTCCTGCTCCGCTATATGATACGGAAAATTTTCGCTGCAAGTTCGTTTATGTATCGGCCGCCGGTTGAAATCCGGCGCGCTGCATGCAATGATGATTGTATTGCATGCAGGCCGGGGATAAGAAGCCCGAATCCCAGATCGAACGTGTCGCCCTGGCGCTCCGCGAGATGCTTCTGCGGGGCGACTTCAGTCCCGGAGAACGCCTCGCCGAGCTGAACTTAGTCCCACGTCTGAATGCGTCCCGGACCCCCGTCCGCCTGGCTTTGGAGCGTCTCGCCAACGAAGGATTGCTCGAAACGGTTCCGACTGGCGGATTCCGTATCCGCGAGTTCACTATTGCCGATGTGTGGGACGCCATCGAGATCCGGGGCGTTCTGGAAGGCACCGCGGCGCGTCTCGCGGCCGAGCGCCTCACCGGACCCGCCGATCTGGCACGGCTGCGCCGCTATTGCCGCGACGGAGAAGCCGTGATCGCCGCCAGCCTCGACGATTTTGTACGCTACCTGGAAATCAACGACCGTTTTCATCGCGAGCTGTGGCGGCTCTCGAAGAGTCCCATGCTGCAACGCGCCATCGACGCCGCGATTGCGTTTCCTTTTGCCGCGCCCGGCGCTCTGGTCTTCAGCGATGCCGAATTCCGCGAGGGCACCGCTGGAATCGTGGCGCTCGAACACCATCGCGCCATCGTCGAAGCGATCGAAAACCGCGAGGGCACGCGAGCGGAGGCCGTCGCGAGGGAGCATTCCCGCGTGGCAAAGAAGAATCTCGCCCGCGCCTTGAAAGACAGTGCGTTGTTCCGCCGCGTCCCCGGCGCTCCGCTCGTAAAAGTACCCGCCGACACCGATTTGGAAGAGGATTGAATGACCAAGCTAGTCACCTTTGCAGGATTTGTTCTGATTTCATGCGGCGCTGCCGCAGCCCAGCCGAAGCCTTCCGCCGAGAAGCCGAAAGGTCCTTGGATGGATTCGAGCTTGTCGCCTGACAAGCGCGCCGAACTCGTCATCGCCGCCATGACGCTCGACGAAAAGATTTCTCTTCTCCACGGTGGCGGATGGGAGATGCTGTTCCAGATGCTGGACGCGAGTCGCGATGCGCCGCCATCCAAGTCCCTGGGCAACGCCGGCTACATTCCGGGCATTCCGCGCCTCGGGATTCCCGATCTGCAGATAGCGGATGCGGCGGTGGGCGTAACTCACTCGGCTGTTTTCGGCCGCTACTCGACTGCATTGCCGTCCGGGATCGCCGCAGCCTCGACCTGGGACCTCAACCTGGCGCGCGATTACGGAGCGCTCATCGGGCGGGAGTTGCGGGACCAGGGCTACAACATGTCGCTGGGCGGAGGCCTCGATATCACGCGTGAGGCCCGCAATGGCCGCAACTTCGAATATCGCGGCGAAGATCCGATTCTGGCCGGTAAACTCGTCGGGGCGGAGATGAAGGCGCTGCAAGCGGAAGGCGTTCTCGGCGACATCAAGCATTACGCCATGAACGACCAGGAAAACGGCCGCTCCTTTGTGAACGTCAAGATCGGGAAACGCGCCATGCGGGAGAGCGATTTGCTGGCGTTTGAAATTGCGGTCAAAGAATCCGGCGCGGCCGCCGTGATGTGTTCTTATAATCTCGTCAACGGCGTGTACGCCTGTGAAAACAGCTACCTGCTCACGGACGTCCTCAAGAAGGACTTTGGCTTTCAGGGCTTCGTGATTTCCGACTGGGGCGCCACGCATAGCACCGTGAAAGCCGCCAACGCCGGCCTCGACATGGAGATGCCGACCTCGACGTATTTCGGGGACGCGCTGAAAAAGGCCGTTGAGAATGGCGACGTCCCCATGTCCCGATTGAACGACATGTTGCACCGGCTTCTGCGCTCCGAGTTTGCGGTTGGGTTGTTCGACAATCATCCGGCGCGGCAAGTTCCAGACGTCTTGGCGGGATTCGACGTCGCGCAACGGATTGCCGAGCAGAGCACGGTTCTATTGAAAAATGCGGATGGCCAGTTGCCGCTGAATGCATCGCTTGTGAAGTCGATTGCGGTAATCGGATCGCATGCCGATGCCGGGGTGCTCTCCGGCGGCGGCTCCGCGCAGGTCGATCCGATGGGCGGCAATGCCGTCCCGAATCCCCCCGGCGCCGGGATCTTCGACAAAGTGGTGTGGCATCGCTCGCCGCCGCTGAAGGCGATCCAGGCGAAGGTTCCCGGGGCGCGCGTCAAGTTCGACTCCGGTACAAATCCCGACTCAGCCGTTAGCCTTGCCAAGGCGTCCGACGTCGCAATTGTGTTCGTCAATCAGCCGGCCGGCGAAAACAAGGACGTTCCCAGTCTCTCGCTTCCCAATAATCAGGACGAGCTGGTGAACGCGGTGGCCGCCGCCAATCCGCATACAATTGTTGTGATCGAGAGCGGCGGACCTGTCACCATGCCTTGGATCGATAAAGTGAGCGGCGTGCTGGAAGCTTGGTATCCCGGCATCCGGGGCGGCGAGGCGATCGCGAATATTCTGTTCGGCGACGTGAACCCCTCCGCCAAACTGCCCGTGACTTTCGCTAAGTCTGAAGCGGATCTTCCCCATCCGAAGCTGGCCGTGCAGCCGCCGGCGCGCGCAGGCGAAGAGGCTGATATGATCCCAGGCCTGCCGATCAAAACGAACAGCCATCCCTTTGACCTGTCGTTCGATGAAGGGCTGAAGGTCGGATACAAATGGTTCGACGCCGAAGACAAGCAGCCGCTGTTTCCTTTTGGATATGGACTGTCTTATACCAGTTATGCGTATTCCGGCCTCAAGGAGAACAACAGGTCAGTTACGTTTGCGGTAAAGAACACTGGACAGCGGGCCGGAGCTGAGATCGCACAAGCGTACGTGACGCTGCCGCGAGGCGCGGGCGAGCCTTTCAAGCGCTTAGTGGCGTGGGAGAAGATTCCGCTCGCTCCCGGAGAATCGAAGGTCGTGACGCTACCACTCGACCCGCATTATCTTTCGATTTTCGATGAGAACAAGAATGGATGGGAGTTGGTTCCCGGCGACTATACAGTGCAAGTGGGTGGATCGTCGCGCGATCTTCCGCTACGCGCCTCAATCCACCTTGAGTAGGTCTTGTGCGGTGGTGGCGGGATCAGCCCGCTAGCCTAGAAATGTCGTTATAAATCACGAACGCCACCACCGCCATCAGGAACACGAACCCGAGTTTGAAGACCGTCTCTTTTACGCGCAGGCTCAAGTCGCGGCGCATGAACATTTCGATCAGGAGCAGTAAAATGACGCCGCCATCGAGAATCGGGATGGGCAGCATGTTGACGACAGCGAGGTTCAAACTCACCATGGCCATCAATCCGAAAAATGGAATGGGACCTTCGCGCGCGGCCTCGCCCGACAACTGCGCGATGCCAATGGGCCCAACCAGCGACTTCGCCGACGTGCGATGCTCCACGATGCCGCGCAGCATGGAATAAATCAGCCCGGCGTACTTGGTGTTCTGGCGGGTCGATTCGGCAATCGCTTCGGGGAACGAAAGTCTTGTAATCACCAGCTTCGGCTCCAGCGATACCCCGATCATCCACTGCTCATTGCCATCCATGTTCTTCTTCGCGGGAGTTACCATCGCCTGATGCGTCTGTCCATTGCGCCTGTAAACGATCTGAACGGGATTTCCGCCGCTGGCGTTGATGATATCGTGCAGCTTGTAAGTGGAGCGGATCGGCTGGCCATTCACGCTCACCAGAATGTCGCCGCGCTCCAGCCCTACCTTGGCCGCGTCCATCCCCGACATCAGGCTGACGATCTCGATGTCGCTCGATTCGGCCCATCCTGCCACGCCCGCGCCCGATTTATTGTCGGTCACCGGAGTAAACACGAAATGCATGCGACGGCCGTCGCGCATCACCCACACATCGATGGTATGGCCAGCTGTCGAAACCTCGCGCAACGCCACATCTTCCCAGGTTGGATCGACGGTGTTGTCGATCTGAACTACCTGGTCGCCCTCTTTTAAACCGGCCTTCGCGGCGACGCCATCCGGCAAGACGTAACCGATCACGGGATCGGGCTTGTTTGGCAGTCTCTCAAAGCGCACCATGTACAACCCGGCTAGCAAGCCTACTGCAAGCACAATGTTCATGAACGGGCCGGCGAAGGAGATGATCAGCCTCTGCCAGCGCGGCTTGGTCAGGAACGCGCGAGGATCGTTGGCGTTCTCGTCGCCCGGCTCCTGGCCGGCCATCTTCACATAACCGCCGAAGAGGATCAGTGAGAATCGGAAATCGGTTTCGCCCTTCTTGAATCCGAACAGCCGCGGCCCAAAGCCGAAGCTGAAGGCGTCAACCCGGACATCGAAGAAACGCGCCGCCCAGTAATGGCCTAATTCATGGATCAGGATCATTACGCCAATAAGAAAAAGAAACCACCAGATACTTTGAAGAACAATCATTGGGCTATACCGTCGAACAGGCGTTTAGCGTGCCCGCCCTTTCCACTACCTGCCGCGCAATCTCGCGCGACTCGCGGTCTATCTCCAGAACTTCCCCTACCGATGCGGGTTGCCGCACCGGAACGCGCTCCAGGGTCTCTTCTACTACTACGGAAATGGCTGGAAAAGAGATCCGGCTATTCAGGAAGGCATCTACGGCCACTTCATCGGCTGCATTCAGGGTGCAGGTTGCGGAACCGCCCGTCCGCTGAGCGTCGTAGGCCAGCCGCAGCAAGGGGAATTTCTCGAAATCCGGAGGGAAAAAAGTCCAGGAACGGGGTTGCGTCCAATCGAGCCTTGGGACCGGGGCGTCTTCGCGATCGGGCCAGGTGAGCGCATACTGGATGGGCATTCGCATGTCCGTCGCGGATATCTGAGCGATCACGCTGCCGTCGGTGTACTCCACCATGGCATGCACAGACGATTGCGGATGAACCACCACGTCCACTTCGGAGGGCTTCAGGTCGAAGAGCCAGCAGGCTTCGATCACTTCGAACCCTTTGTTCATCATGGTGGAGCAGTCGATGGTGATGCGCTGCCCCATCTTCCAGGTCGGGTGATTGAGCGCCTGCTCCGGCGTGATCTCGGAAAATCTCTCGCGCGGCATCTCGCGAAACGGGCCGCCGGACGCGGTAAGCAGCAGGCGCGATACTTCGCCGCGTTTTCCCGCGCGAAAGCACTGGTGCGCCCCGTTATGTTCGCTGTCCACCGGAATCAATTCCGTCCCCGCTTTTCGAGCAGCCCCAATGACCAGGTTTCCGCTGGCCACCAAGACTTCTTTATTAGCCAGCCCGACCCGCTTCCCCCTGCAAACTGCCTCGTAGGTGGCTTCCAGCCCTGCTATTCCGACGATGGCCGACATCACAAAGTTGGCATCGGGCGCCACCGCTGCTTTTACTCGGGCTGCCGGGCCAAACTCGATCTCCGGCCACTTTGCCCGAGGTACACCCGCGCCATAAAGCCTGGTTAATAGACTCGTACGGGCGGTTTCGGTTGCGACAACGACGAATTCGGGGCGAAACTGGGCGATCTGGGAGGCGAGCAGCTCGGTGTTCTGGCCCGCGACGAGGGAGAAGACGCGATAGACATCGGGGTGACGGCCGACCACATCCAAAGTGCTCACGCCAATGGAGCCGGTAGACCCAAGGATGGTTAGAGTTTTCAAAACTTCATTGTACTGCGGAAACGTTCAAACCGCCTAGAATGTGTTAACGTCAGATTCTGAGCCGTGACCGGTAGGGAGCAACATTCCTCGCATGCAAAGACCCTTTCGGGCGCCGGGGAGGATTGCTTCAGGGGTCTTTATGAGGTTAGTCTCGCTTTGGTGGGAGTTGCCTCCCCGGCTTAATTCCAATATTAGTATATGAATTTGCGGAACGCAACAGTTTTTTGTATTGTTAAGGAATCTTAACTTCTACGCCTGCCCATTCCTCTTCAGTCCGAATCATGGAACAGAAGTCGTCATCGCCGTAACCCTTTGCAATTGCAGCCCGTAACATCTGTTGCGTAATCGCGGTCGCCGGTAATGGTACGTCCAGACCCTTGGCGGAATCGAGGGCCAGGCTAACATCCTTGTGCATCCATTTTGTGGAAAAGTTGGTGCTGAAGTCCCTGCGGAGCACAAAAGGAGCCTTGTAGGAGATCAATCCGGACTTCGCCGCACTGTTATCCAGGATCTGTAACATAAGCGACGGATCGACGCCCGCCTTCGTGGCCAGAACGATCCCCTCGCTAAACGCCTGCATGATGTTGGCGAGGATTAGATTCTGTGTTAGCTTCGCGTTCAGACCCATCCCCGGACCGCCGCAGTAGTAAAACAGCTTACCCATCGGCTCGAACCAGGGCTTCGCCCGTTCGAATACTTCCTTTTCCCCGCCGATCATGAAGGTCAGGGTGCCGTTCGTCGCACCGGGCGTCGATCCAGTGCAGGGCGCGTCGAGAAAATGTACGCCCCGGCGGGCAAACTCCTCGCCGATTTTGCGGCTGCCTTCCGGCGAGACGGTGCTCGCATCGGCGACAATGGTTCCGGCCTCCGCACCCTCAATCACGCCGTTCGGTCCGAGCAGCACTTCGCGAGACATCTCGGTGTCGCCGACGCAGAGGAATACGCACTCCGACCTTTCCCCGACCTCTTTCGGCGAAGCGCAGGGCGTCCCTTTTCCTTCGCCCGCCAGTTTCGCTGCTTTGCCGCCGCTGTGGGACCACAACGCCACCTCATGACCGGCCTGTAAGAGTCGCCGAGCCATGGCAACTCCCATGAGTCCCAAACCCAGAAAGCCAAGTTTCGCCATAGAGATTTATGATAACAACGAGCGGTCGGTTATGACTTCAACGCGCTCGCGTGCTAAACGATCACTTCTGCAGGGTGGCTTGTGGGGAACTGCATAGGTCGGGACAAGCGATTCCCATGCGGGGTAGATC
>JBEKUT010000042.1:0-25039 GCA_049514735.1 Bryobacteraceae bacterium | reverse complement strand
ACTCATCTCGAGAATGCGATTCGGGCGATCGTTCGAGCCAAGCAGCAAGGCGGCCGCGTAGTTGTAGTCACTGGCAGCGGTCCGAACATCCACGAAGGCGTGACGACACAAATCGCGGAACTGATCCGCAAAGGTCTGGTGGACGGCGTCATCACCAGTTCGGCGGTCGTCGCTCATGAAATGGCCGGCACGCTCGATCGTGTCAAGCGCGTTCGCGTGAACGGCGGCGCGGGTCTTCCGATTCCCGAAGATTTGCTGCCCCGCGGCCGCGTTTTCGAGATCACCATGCTCAGCGCAAGCGAGCGCAGTGAGATCGAAAACGAAATGCCCCATGGCTGGGATCTCTACGACGCCATGGCCGCGCGTGCGGGGAACCTGGTCATCAAAGCGGCGGGAAACATGGCGTGGCCGATGGGACTTCGCACCGAACGGCTCGCGCGTGAAATTCGCGACGTTGCCAGCCAGCATGGAATGTCGCTCGAATATGTGGCGGGCCTCGGCAGCGATCCCATGACCATGATCGGCGCGGGCGCCCGCAAGAACGTTCCGGTTCTTGTATCGATTCCACAACTGGTGGGCGGGGGAGCGGTGGGGCTTGCGATCGGCGATGCGATCTCCATTTCCCGGCGAGCCCGCTTGGTCTCAGAGATGCTCGCCGGCGCCGATGTCATCGTCGAATCCGCGATCGCACTCTCGCAGGAAATTCACGACGGACCATTCGAAACGTATACCGGCCACGGCATTTGGGCCGCTTGGGAACACCTCGCAACTTACAGCCTGGAGGGAAAAACGCTGATCCGAATCGACCTCGATTCGAACCTCGAGCGAGCCTGGGAGATGGAGCGCCAGGATTCCGAAATACAGCAGGCCGTCAATCGAGGATTGCCCAAAACCAAACGCACCGGCATCCCGTTCCGCATGGAGATGTCCGGCTTTGCGCGTCTCGAAGGCAGCATTCCTGTGACCGCCGACATCGGCGTCGCGTGGCCGATTATCGCCAGCGCGCTCGAAGAACAACTCGGCGTTCCACTCGATTTTATTTCCGCACCGCAGGAATCGGAACATGGCCGGAATGTTCGCGAGTGGATCACCGCGGAGGTCGGCTATCTTCACCGCGTTCCGATGTACGAAGCATTGACGCGGCGCACAAATGTAGCCGCCGCCGAGACGGTCACAGCCGGATAGGACGCGAGTGAGCCAACCCCTCAGCAAGAATTACAAATGGTATGTCGTCGGCATGCTGTGGTGGATCGCGTTCTTCAATTACGCGGATCGCCAGGCGGTCTTTTCCGTATTTCCACTTCTATCGAAAGAGTTCCATCTCAGCAATTTTCAACTGGGCTTGCTGGGTTCTTCGTTTGCGTGGGTCTATGGACTTTGCGCTCCCTTCGCCGGAAACATTGTCGATCGCATTCGCCGCAAGACCGCCATCCTCGCCGGTCTGCAGTTCTGGAGCATCGTCTGCATGGCCACGGCGATCTCCCGCACGTTCGGAAATCTCCTGTTCTTCCGCGCGGCGGAGGGCCTTGGAGAGACCGTCTATTTTCCGGCATCGATGTCGCTGATTAGCGATTACCACGGTAAGACGACACGCTCGCGCGCGATGGGCACGCACCAGACCAGCGTCTACGTCGGCATTATCGCAGGCGGTTATTTCGCGGGGCTCATCGGCCAGCATTATGGCTGGCGCTCCTCGTTCATCGTCTTCGGAGGCTGCGGCGTGCTGCTCGGCTTGGTGCTCAACCGATTCTTGAAAGAGCCGGCACGCGGCGCAGCGGATCTGGAAGAGGTCGCCGGGCATGCTCTGCCGCCCGTGAAACCGCCTCGCATGAAGATGGCCGATTTTCTAAAAGTGATTTGGGGAACGCCGACGGTGCTCCTGCTCATGGCCGCTTTCATGTGCGAGAACTTCACTGCAATGGTGCTGTTCACATGGATGCCGACGTATCTCTACCAAAACTTTCACATGAGCCTGGCTGTGGCGGGGCTCACCGCGACCATTTACATCCAGCTTATGAGTATGGTGGGTTCGCCACTCGCCGGATGGCTCGCCGATATATTGCGCAGGCGCACTCCCGGCGGACGCATTCTGGTTCAGGCGATCGGTATCTTCGCCGAGGCGCCCTTCGCGGCGTGGTGCGCACTCACCGGGTCCACCGAATGGCTGATCGTCAGCCTCCTCTTCTGGGGATTTTTCAAGAGTTTCTATGAAGCAAATATCTTCGCTTCTGTTTTTGACGTGATTCGGCCCGAAGCGCGCGGAACTGCCACCGGATTCATGAACATGATGGGATGGCTGGCGGGTGGCGGCACCGCGCCAGTGGTCGTCGGATATTTATCGGATCGAATTGGCCTGAGTCACGCGATGGCGCTCACGTCGCTATCCTACGTGGTCGCGAGCGTCCTGCTGATCACTGCCGTTTTGAAATTCGTGCGGCGCGACAACGCCCGCATGCAAGCGGTTCTCGCAGCGGAGGCGGCGGCCGCCGCATAGACATTATGAAACTAATCTTCCCAGTTTTTTTGCTGGCCAGCTTCGTGGCATCGGCGCAAGCGGGGCTGAAAACCGGCGACATGGCTGGTCCGGTGGAACTGCTTTCTCCCGAAGGCCTGCCGATAACGATGAACAACTACGGCGAGAGAGAAGGGACGGCCGTGCTGTTTCTCTCGGCGCGTGACGCGGCATCCGACAAAGCGGCCCCCGCAATCGTCACTCTCAATCAAACGTTCCGGCGACGTCATCGCTTTCTGTTGGTCGGCGTGTTTTCAAATGGCGAGCCTGCCACGGAAGTGCGCGCTTACTGCCAATCGCGAGGCTTCAATTTTCCCGTCTATCTCGACCCCGGCATGAAGGCAACGAAACATTTCGGCGCGCACGTTACGCCCGAAGCGTTTCTACTCGGTAAGTCCGGCAAGCTCCTATATCGCGGTTCGCTCGATGGTCTCGGCGGCGCGATGACTGCGCTCGATTCCGGAAAACCGGAGCCGAATTCCGAAATGCAGCCCGCTGGAACCGCCATCGGCAAAGAGCTTCCTCCACGATCGATCGAAGACCCCTACGGAGCCATCGAATTCTCCAGCGAATTGATTTTCGATAAGATCCCTGGCTTTCCCGTGCATCACTGTTCCAGCATTACGGAAGCGCCGAACGGCGACCTCTTAGTCACCTGGTATAGCGGCAGTTACGAATCGTCTGACGATCAAGCGCTATTTATTTCGCGCCGTAAGAAAGGTGAGCGCAATTGGTCTAAGCCCGAACTGTTACTGAAGAGTCCTGGCAAGCCGCCCGGCAATGCGATTGTCTGGACCGATAAACGTAATCGCGTTTGGCTGCTCTGGGGCCGCATGGATGGCACGCAACCGATGATGCGCGGCACCGGCTGGGATCAGTGCCGCTTGTTCTATCGAACATCGGACGATAGCGGAGTGACCTGGAGTAAAGACGAGCCGTTCTTTCACGACACCCTTGGCTGGCTACCTAGAAACCTGACCTTATGGCTGCACGATGGAACGCTCATCGTGCCCATCAGTGACGAGCTTCACGGCCATGGCGTCGACCTTTCGTTCTTCCTCGCAACGAAAGACAACGGCGCCACCTGGACGCAGAGCGGCATCATGCGCGGCGGCGAGCAGCCCACGTTTATCGAACGAAACGACGGCACTCTGCTGGTTTACTTACGAGTCCGGCCCAACATCAAATCGGCCGAGTCGCACGATGGCGGCAAGACCTGGAGCGAACCCACGCCCACGCAGTGGAAGAATCCCGATGCCGGCATCTCGATGCGGAAGCTGAATAACGGCCATGTCTTACTGGTGTTCAACAATCAGGACAATTCGCGCACGTCTTTGCATATCGCGCTCTCGACAGATGAAGCCCGAACGTGGAGTAAGCCGCTGCAGTTAGAATCAAATCCCGGTGAGTATTCATATCCATCGGTAATGCAGACTTCCGACGGGAAAATCCATATCATTTATACTTTCCGGCGTTACTCCATCAAGCACGTCGAACTGAACGAAGACTGGTTTACTCGAATCGTTCGGCCGGATTGAAGCTATCGAACTAGACCAATACGGCGCACCAAATTCTGGAAACGCGGGTCGGAGCGCAGCGGGTCAAACGACGGACGCAGTAACACACCTGGATTGAAGCGCTCCGTAAAGGCTTTTTCCAGCCATGTCATGGCGCGATCTTTGTCGCCCAGTCCTACATAGACCAGCGCGACCTCCGGAGCATTCGATTTGAGATCCTTCAACATCGCCTCCGCCCGATCTCTCTTTCCGCACACGGCGTACGCATAAGCTAGATTCGACGTAAAGGCCGTACTGCCCGGTGACAACTCGATCGCCTTCTGGAACGCTGCAACAGCTTCGTTGTACATCTGCTTCTGCACGAATGCCTCACCCAGTACATAGTGTGTCAGAGCGAAGAAAGGATCCATGTTCATTGTCTTGCGCGCTTGTTTGATCGCATCGTCATAACGATGCGCGATGAGCAATTCTTCCGCCAGGTCCGCGCCAATAATCAAGGACAGCGGATCCAGGTTCTCCGCCTTCTCCAGTTCCGCAACGGCTTCGTCGTTGCGCCCCAATGTGGCCAAATGCCAGCCGTACCAATGGTGACCGGTCGCATAGCCAGGGCTCAGCTCGATTCCGCGCCTGAATTCTTTTCCGGCAGATCCCCAATCCCAATCGAAGCTATCCAGGCACCATGCCAGCGATATATGAGCTTCTCCCAAATTGCTATCCAGCTCTATAGCCTTTATCGCCGCCGCCTTGGCCTTCGGGTACGCTTCACCAGGAGTGAGAACTCCGTACTGCCAATCGCCCAACAACGCGTAAGAGTCGGCCAACCCAACATACGCGTGAGTATAATTCGGATTTAACTGAATCGCTTGGTTAAAATAATCGATTGCTTTTTTCAAGCCAGCCGCGGTTCGCTTGTTCCAAAAGTATCTACCCTTGAGATAAGCCTCGAAGGCTTCGGGATTCAGCCGCTTTCCACTCTTCAATGCAGCCTGTTCGTTCGGAGTCAGCTTGATCCGGATCTCCCCGGCGATGGAACTGGCCACCTGTTTTTGGAGCGCTATGGTGTCCCGTAAGTCGCCCTCATAGCTCTTCGCCCATAGGTGTTTGTCTGCCGCCGCCAGAATCAATTCCGCCGTGATTCGAACCTGATTCCCCGACCGCAGAACGGCGCCTTCCACCACAGCGTCGACATTCAAGTCCCGCGCGATTTGCGGTAATGACTTATGCGTGCCTTTGTAAGTCATCACCGAAGTACGCGAAATCACGCGCAATTCGTTAATCTGCCCCAGTTCATTAATCAACTCATCCGTCATGCCGTCGGAGAAATAGTCCTGCGACGCATCGCCCGATAAGTTTTCAAGTGGGAGAACCGCCAGAGACCGAATAACTGGCGCCGGACGCCTCGCCCGCCCAATCATCCAAACGCCAAAACCCGCGAGCCCTACTAATAGAATCACCAAACCCAACATCCAGGTGCGCGGCAAGCCTCGCCGTGGCGCCACCGGATTCGTCGCGGAAACCTCCACCTGAACAGCCGCACGCACGGCCACCGGCGCTTCCTCGATCGCCGCTCCCACAGTTTGTACCGGAGCGATAAACCGGTAGCCCCGCCGAGGCAGCGTCTCCACAAATCGGGGATTGTCGGCCGAGTCGCTGAGTGCCTGCCGCAGCCTCTTGACCGCCGCATTCAAGCCATGTTCAAAGTTCACGAACGTGTCGGAGGGCCAAAGTTTCCGGTGCAGCTCCTCACGGGTTACTAACTCGCCCGGGTTTTCCAACAGACAAATCAAAACCTGCACCGGCTGCCCTTCAAGCCGGATCTTGCGGCCCTGCTTCTGTAGTTCGCCCGAACGCAAGTCAAGCTCGAAGATCCCGAATCGGATCAGGCGCGAAGATGGGGCGGCAGCTCCCATGACATTCAGCATAACGAAAGTACAGAGTCCAGCACGCGCATTCCGTTTCACCTCGATTGCTAACTATCCAAAAAATCAATGAGTTCCCGTATCATACAAGAATGTTTGGCGCATCGCCTCCCTGCCATTGAACCGCCCGCCGTCCTGGACCACACTGGACTCGCAATGACACCCAAACTCAACGACAACATCGACCGCCGCGGGTTCCTGAGATGCATGCAGTGGGCCGGGGCTGCGGTAGTCTGGTCCTTCAGCGGCGGCGTACCCAGTTCCCGTTTACTCGGCGCCGATAAAGGCAGTATCAAAGCTGCCGATTTCACGTTCGTCCAGATCAGCGACAGCCACATCGGCTTCAACAAGCCGGCGAACACCGACGTCAACGGCACCCTGCAAGTTGCCGTCGATCAAATCAATGCCGCGCTCCAGCAGCCCGACCTCATTCTCCACACGGGCGACCTCACCCACCTCGCCAAGGCGTCCGAATTCGACACCCTCGATCAAATCCTCAAGAGCCTCCGTCAAAAGGAAGTGTTCTACGTTCCCGGCGAACACGACGTTACCGGCGACGACGGCAAGCTTTATATCGAGCGCTTCGGCAAATCCACTTCCGGCAAAACGTGGCAAAGTTTCGACCACAAAGGCGTTCATTTTGTCGGTCTCAACAACTGCGTCCAATTGGAAGGGCTCGGGCAGATCGGCGAGGAGCAAATGGACTGGCTGGGCAAGGACGTCGAGCGCCTTAGCGCCAGCACGCCAATCGTTGTGTTCGCTCACATTCCGCTGTGGTCCGTTTACCCCGAATGGGGCTGGGCCACCAAAGATAGCGCGCAGGCCCTTGCCATCCTCAAGCGCTTCGGCTCTGTCACGGTGCTCAACGGGCACATTCACCAGGTAATGCAAAAAGTGGAAGGCAATGTCACCTTCCATTCCGCGATGTCCACTGCATTCCCGCAACCCGCGCCCGGCAGCGCTCCGGCCCCTGGTCCACTGAAAGTCCCCGCCGAAAAACTTCGACAGGTACTTGGAATTACCAGCGTGAACTTCGTGGCGGGCAACCATCACTTGGCCGTCGTCGATAGTCCCCTCGGCTGAAACTTATGAAGCTGAGAATGATTCCACTTATGGTTTTGTCGGCGGGCTTGGCCCTTACGGCGCTTACTATAGCCGGAGACCCATCCGCGGGACGCGCCGCCTTTGAAAAACGCTGCACCGGCTGCCACGCGCTCGACCACGAAAAGGTCGGACCGCGCCTCGGCGGAGTCGTGGGACGCAAGGCCGGAACAGTCCCGAACTTCGATTATTCCGACGCACTCAAGAAATCCGGCATCGTCTGGAACGTGGAAATCCTCGATAAATGGCTGACCGATCCCGATTCCGTGGTTCCCGACGCCGACATGACATTCCGGCTGAATGACGCTACGGAACGGGCCGCTATCATCGCCTATCTCAAAGAGACCCACAAATAGATGCTTCGCGCCGCCATCCTGACAATAATGTTGTTCACCGCGACCCTCACCTGGCTGGCGGCTCATCCCGAGCCGCCGGCTCACAACAAGCCCCTGTTTCAAGGCGCTCAGATCGACGAACAGACCATGGCTCTTTTTCAACGCGCCTGCCAGAACTGCCACTCCGAAAATACGCGATGGCCCTGGTACAGCCGCATTCCACCTGCATCGTGGATGATCGGCAAGGATGTCGCAGATGCTCAACGTCATGTCAACTTTTCGAATTGGGATTCGTATCGCCCCGACGAACAGGAGGAGTTTCTCACGCGCATCGGCAATGCCGCCCGTACCGGCTATATGCCGCTGCCGCGTTATACGCTGCTGCATCGCGAAGCAGTGCTCGCAGCGCGCGAGCGGCAACGAATCTATGAATGGAGCAAAGCCGAAAGAAAGCGCCTGCGCCAACGGCGGTCGTAACATCCATACGAATCTCCGCCAGTGAAGCTGGAAATTACGCGATCATTGAAGTGGAAGACTCGGGCTCCGAAATTCCTCCCGAGATTGACGGCCGGCTATTCGAACTGCCTCTGAGGAGAGTATCTACTTTGCAGTCACGGCATCGCGTCGTTGCTCCTTTATATACCGGTCGCGTTCGCCAACCCACCAAAAGACCATCACGCCCGTCTTATAGTTCATGATGAAAATCGCGCATCGAATCGCGCTATCGATTCTGCTTGCCGCCGCCGTCTGCGCGCAGATCACGATTCCAGAAACCTCCGCTGGCAAGCTCTTCTCCGGATGGCTCAACGCGATCAACACCGGCGACCGCGCCACTATGCAGCAGTTCATCGAGAAGCACATGGCCTGGAGTAAGGTCGAGCGCGATCTTGCGATGCGGAATCAGACCGGCGGATTCGATGTGAAGAAAGTGGAAGAGTCCACCGGCACGCGGCTGGTCGTGCTCGCACAGGAGCGCGGCCCCGGCCGCCACTTCGTGCGGATCACAACGGATGTAACGGCAGATGAGCCAGACAAGATTGCCGGCATGCTAGTCCAGCCCGCGCAACCGCCGGCGAACCTCGCGGCCCCTAAGATGACTCCCGCCCAAGCCGAGGCCGCACGCAACGGCATCCCCTATCGCCAGTTCTCAGCTTGGCTCGAGGCCTTCAACTCGGCCGATCGGACGCGGTTTCGCCAGTTTCTGGACACCAATTTTCCGGGACGCGATCTCGACAGAGACATGACCTTCCGCCAGCAAACCGGAGGCTTCGAGATCCGCGCATTGGAGCAGGCCACTCCCACGACGCTCACCGGCTTGGTGCAGGAACGCCATTCGGATCAGTTTGGACAATTCACCATCGTCGTTGAAGCTGAGGAGCCACACCGCATCACACAACTCGGCATCAATGCGATTCCACGTCCCCCCGATTTCCCGGTGCAACGCTTAAGCGAGGCAGAAACAATCGCGGCGTTGCGCGGCAAATTAGAAAAAGACACAGCAGCGGGCCGATTCTCCGGAGCGGTTCTGGTGGCTAAGAGAGGCAAAATCCTATTCAGCGGAGCCTATGGCCTGGCCGATCGTGAAAAGAAAATCGAGAACAAGCTCGACACGCAGTTTCGCATCGGCTCCATGAATAAAATGTTCACCGCCGTCTCGATTCTTCAACTGGTTCAAGCCGGAAAGATCAATCTCACTGACCCGCTAGGCAATTACATCAAGGATTATCCGAATCGGGAAGTAGCCGCCAAGGTCACCATTCATCAACTGCTGACCCACACCGGCGGCACCGGCGATATCTTTGGACCACAATTCGACGCCCACCGGCTGGAACTTCGCACGCTCAACGACTACATGGCCTTATACGGTAAACGTGCCCCAGAATTTGAACCCGGGAGCCGATTCTCTTATAGCAATTATGGGATGGTGCTGCTCGGCGTCGTGGTGGAGAGAGTAAGTGGGCAGAGTTATTACGACTATGTCGCGGAGCACGTTTATAAGCCAGCGGGAATGACTCTCACCGGTTCGGAGCCAGAGAGCGAAGCCGTTCCCGGGCGCTCTGTCGGCTATATGCAACCGGATGAAGGCGGCGCTTGGACTCCCAACACTCCTACGCTTCCATATCGAGGGAGTTCCGCCGGCGGCGGATACTCAACCGTGGGCGACTTGATGAAATTCGCGGATGCGCTCATGGCGCACAAGCTGCTGGACGCCGAACACACCGATCTGCTGATCACCGGCAAAGTGGAAGCCGGCCGAGGACGCATGTATGCCTATGGCTTCGAAGACGGGCGCAAAGACGGCAACGGCGCTGTTGGTCACGGCGGTGGCGCTCCGGGTATGAACGGAGATTTGCGAATTTATCCGAAGTCCGGCTACGTGGTAGCGGTACTCTCCAACCTCGATCCGCCCGCGGCGCAGCAGGTCTCAAGCTTTCTCGATTTGCGGTTACCGCAATAGGCCGATTCAATTAATCGGAGGCTGAGGATACCAGCTCAAGTGCATGATTCCGTCAGGCCACTGAGCAAAGACCAGTTTGTCGCCGTCAGCGCCATAGAGATCGTACCGATCGCGAAACGAAATCTTCGGGAGTCTTCAGACTGAATCGCTCGACAGGTGTACATAGGCTTGATTGTCGGCAGTCAGAACCACTCCCGGAAATTCGTTTCTCGTTAGGTTTCGAGCGTCGCTGACGTTCCCCGAGATAGCTTCGATACGGGCGCGGTCGCTTGTGACCGTAATACGCCGTTCCTGCCACTCCTCCGATCCCGGCTCTAAGCCGCGGGCGAATAGCGACCTCGGAAGATATGCTCCCGTCTCTTAGGCGCGGCTTTGCCAACCCAGGCTCCATAACGAATGATCCTCACCGAACGACGGTGCGCCGGGATGTAGGTTCCGGTGAATCGCACGAACTACGTTGCCGTAGAAATCCCGAATGTCGATGCCGGCGCTCGGGAAATCCAGTCATCCGATAGCCAAGGTGCTATCTGAATCGATCGCGACAGACAATACCTCCGAGGTTCAAAATCTCCAGGCCATCCGGAGCGAACAAATGTCACGACATGGCTAGGATCGCAGCGGTACAAGTAGCCGCTGTAGAACCCGGGCACCAAGTTACCGGTCGAGGACGAGGCTTCTCGAAGCGCCCCGCTCTGAGCCAGGTCGAGACGCTGAATGTCCCCAAAAGCGCCAAGCCGGCGAGCCCGGGCTCCATATGGACCGGGAAAAGAGTGATCGAACCATCACGGCTCCTGTCGATTCATCTTACGACGAAAAAAGCCAGTGCAAAGAATTTAGCACTTTTAATCTAACGATTATCTTTACTGGACTGTTAGATTTAGCCGAACAGGTTGCAGCCGGCATCTCCGCTTAACCGTGACCAGACGAGTATATTCAAATCGAGATCGAGCGGAAGCGATTCATGGAAGGAGATGAACGTAACCTGAGAAACAGTCGTCTCGGAAGGTGCATCATAATAGTAGGTGACGAAATGCGTCAGATACGGACCGTACTTATTTTGACCGACGGCAAAGTCACGGCGACGGAGTGGTTGTGCGATGACAACAGCGACGCGGCAACTGCCCGAATGCTTGATGCGGTACGTTCCATTTTGGGCGGCCGTAGAAGGATGGCGGCGGCCTTCTGGGAGAGACGCCGGGTTCATTCCTGAGATTTCAGCCTAAAGCTTTCGAGTAAGGACGCCGATGGAAAAGCAATCTATCCACGGCGGTGTAGTGAATCCGCCCCTCTAAGAAACAAGCGGACCGCCGTGCTCGCGCGGTCCGCTGATCTTCCAAACCATTCCGCATCCCGGAATCTCGGGACATCGGATAATAAATACATGCCGTTCCTGGCTGTCGTAATCGTTCTGGCCGCATTCCAAACGGATTTCTACAACGAAGGTCTGAAAGCCCTGGACACCAAACAGTACCAGTCCGCCGCCGACGATTTTACGAAAGCCCTGCAGTCCGATCCCAAGGACTTCACCGCCCACTTCAATCTCGCTTTCGCCTACACGATGCTGAACCGCGACCCCGACGCGATTACGGAATACAATAAGGCGCTGGAAATCAAACCGAATCTGTATGAGGCGGACTTGAACCTGGGCATCGTTCTGCTTCGAGTCAAGCAACCCGCCGATGCGCTTCCGCACCTGGTATCGGCCGTCTCGCAGAAGCCTAAGGAGTTCCGTCCGAACTTTTTTCTGGCGGAAGCGTTGCGGGCGAACGGAATGTTCCCGAAAGCGGAGGAAGCCTACAAGACAGCGCTGGCGATCCAACCGAACTCGGCGGGCGCGGAGTTGGGATTGGGCGAGACGCTGGAGCAAATGGATCGCCTGGACGAAGCGGCTCCGCATATCAAGAAGGCTGCCGGGATAGACTCGCACTATCGCGATTCGATGCTGGAGCTGGCATCGTTTTACGAAAAGCAAAAGCGTCCCAACGACGCGATCGAGATCTACCAGCAGTTCCCCGACAACCCCGGAGCGCAAGAACGTGTCGGATCGTTATTGTTCGATGCCGGCCGGTTCGCGGATGCCGTCGAGCACTATCAAGCGGCTGTGAAGAATTCGCCGACCACGGCCAACCGCATCGTATTGGCGCAGGCGTACGTCCGGAACAAACAACCGGAACTCGCGCTGCCGCTCATCCAAGAAGCGCTGGCATCGGAGCCCAATAACTATGACGTGCGGATGCTGTGCGGGCGATTGATTCGCGATCAACGCAAGTTTCCGGAAGCGGCTGAGCAGTTCATGGCCGCCACGAAACTCAAGCCGGATTCGGCCGAGGCTTGGAGCGAACTTTCCGGTGTCCTGGTGCTGGCGGAGAATTATCCCGCGGCACTCGCCGCTCTGGACCGGCTCGCCGCCATGCACGCCGAAAAACCCGGGCACGTCTTCCTGCGGGCCATCGTGCTCGATAAAATCCATGCGCTGAAACCGGCGCTCGAAAGTTACCGGCGCTTTCTGGCCATGGACGAGGGCAAAGATCCCAACGAAGATTTCCAGGCGCGCCAGCGGGCTCGTATCATTGAGAGTGAGTTGAACAAACGGTGACCTTCGCTCTTATGTTGTTGCTTGGATTGGCGGACATTGCGGGATTGAAGACCGAACCGAACCTCGGGAAGCGCTCCGACCTTGCATTGGATGATGCGAATCGCGCTATCGACGAGGCGCGCGCGGCTTACCAGGCGGGCGACACGAAGAAGACCGAAGCGGAATTGCAGGAGGTTCGCGAAGCCGTCGAAGTTTGTCTCGAATCACTTGAGAATAGCGGCCAGCGGCCCCGCACCAGCAAGTATTTTAAGAACGCCGAGATCAAGCTGCGCCTGCTGCTCCGCAGGCTGTCCAGTTTTCGTGATGCAATGAGCGTAGACGACCGGAAGCCGGCCGAAGACGACGTGACTCGTTTGCAGGAGGTTCACGACCGCCTGCTCACCGAGATCATGAGCAAGAAGGGTCACTGAGTTATGCGAATCGCTGCTGTATTGTTGATCGTAGGTGCGGCGCTGGCGGCCCAGGATCGCGATTTCCTGACGGCCGATGAAGTCGACCAGATCCGGGAAGCGCAGGACCCCAACGAACGCGTTTTCCTTTATATCAAGTTCGCGCAGGAGCGCGTCGGAATGCTGGAGCAGTTTCTGGCGAAGGACAAGCCCGGCCGCTCTGCCATCATCCACGACACGCTGGAAGATTATTCCAAGATCATCGATTCCATCGATACCGTGGCCGATGACGCCTTGACGCGCAAAATCGACATCACGAAAGGAATGGCCATTGTTACGAACGGCGAAAAAGATATGCTGGCGCGCCTCAAGAAAATCGAGGAGAGCGAGCCGAAAGATATGGCCCGCTATAAATTCGTGCTGCAGAATGCCATCGACACCACGCAGGATAGCGAGGAGCTTTCCGCCGAAGACCTCAAGACCCGCGGTACTGAAGTGACCGCGCACGAGAAGAAAGAGAAGCAGGAAATCGAGTCGATGAAGGCGAAAAATCCCAAAGACGAAGCCGAAAAGAAAACTGACGATACGGCCGCGAAATCCACCGATGCACCTAAGCGCAAGGCGCCCACGCTCAAGCGGGCTGGCGAGGATACCCTCCCAGGGTTAGACCCGACCAAGCCGCCGCAGTAGCGATTACCACACCCGGCAAGACTTCGCCCGAACCATAGGCTGCCCCACCTTGCATGAAAACGCCGCGGCGAATTGCGGCATATTCGATACTACGCCGTTGATCCGGTATTCGTCGGGTGAGTGCGGATTCGTGATGGCGTTGGCGCGCTTGTTTTCCGGACGCTCATCGCCGCAGGCCCACTGCGCCATGCCGATGAAGAATCGCTGATCCGGCGTGAAGCCATCGATCGGTTGCAAGTTCTGACCCTCGGTGGCGTGCTTCCAGGCGTAATATGCCAGCGTCGTGCCGCCCAGATCGGCAATGTCTTCGCCGAGTGTCAGCTTGCTGTTGATCCTGATGTCGTCGACCACGGTATACTGCGCGTACTGATCCACCACGCACTGCGCGCGCTCCTCGAAGTGTTTGGCGTCTTCGGGCGTCCACCAGTCTCGAAGGTTGCCCTTCGAATCGAACTGACGGCCCTCATCGTCGAAACCATGGGTCAACTCGTGGCCGATGGTCGCACCGGTGTTGCCGTAGTTCGGGGCCGCGTCCATTTTAAGATCGAACAGAGGCGGCTGCAGAACGCCCGCGGGAAAGTTGATGTCGTTCATCTGCGGGTCGAAGTAGGCGTTGACGGTAGGAGGCGTCATTTGCCATTCGCCGCGATCGACGGGCTTGCCGATCTTCGCGATCTGGCGTTTGGATTCGAAAATAGTGGCGTGGTCCACGTTGCCCAAAAAATCGGAGCGGTCCACCTGAATGGAACTATAGTCGCGCCATTTATCCGGGTACCCGATTTTGTTGACGATGGAATGGAGCTTCTCCAGCGCCTGTTTCTTGGTCGCATCGCTCATCCACGGCAGGTCTTTGAGATCGCGTTCCATGGCGTTCTCGATCTCTTTCGTCATGGCGACGGCTTGCAGCTTGGCCTCCGGGCTGAAGGTCTTGTCGACGAAAACCTGGCCGAGCGCTTCGCCCAAATCGCGGTCGACGTACTGGACGCAGCGACGCCAGCGCGGCGGCATTTCGGCGACCCCGCGGAGATGCTTGCTGTAAAAATCGAAGTCCGCCTGAACAAACGGAGGCGAGAGATAACGAGCCTTGGAGTGGACTACGTGCCAGCGAAGATATGTTTTCCAATCCGCCAAGGAACGCGCGGTGAGTTGATGCTGTAGTTCCGCGTAAAACTTCGGCTCCGTCACATTGAGTTCGGTCAGATTACCCAAGCCTGCGATGGTGAAGTATTGATCCCAATCGAGCGCCGGAACCATCGCTTTGAACTTCGCCGTGGAGACTTTGTGAAAGAGATTGTAGGGATTGCGCTGCTCCACCTGCGTTAGCGAAGCTTTGGCCAGGGCCGTTTCAATCGACATCACGGTATTCGCTTCGGCGCCGGCAGCTTGAGGCGTATCGCCGAGCAGTTGTAACATGGCGCGGACTTGATCCAGGTACTTGGCGCGCGTCTCCTCGGATTTCGGATCGGTCTTAGTGTAATAGTCGCGGTCGGGCAGTCCGAGACCGCCGGCACTGGCAAACGCGATGATGCGGCTGGAATCGGCGAAATCCTGATTCGATCCGAAGCCGAACATTATGTTAGCGCCCTGGGTTTCGAGTTGCTCGCCAGCGACAAATCGCGTCAGGTCCTTCAGGGATTTCAATGCGGCAATCTTATCAAGGGCGGGTTTCAACGGCGCCGCTCCCGCGTTCTGGATGGCGGCTTCATCCATGCACGCCGCGAAATAATCGCCGGTCTGCCGCTCGACCTTATTCCGCGATGGATCGGCCGTCGAGGCCTGCTCCAGGATGCCCCACAGATAACGCTGGTTCTCGTGATTCAACTTCGCGTATACGTCCCAGTCGGCCTGATCCGGCGGGATCGGGTTGTTCCTGATCCAGCCGCCGCACGTGTAACGATAAAAATCCGTGCAAGGGTCGACGGAACGATCCATCGACGGAATGTCCAGACTGGGCGTATACGGAAGTGTAGTGAGCGGACCCTCCTGCGCGTAGCAGAAGACTGCCATGCCGAATGCTGCAAACGTGAGGCGGGTCATTTGTTTTATGCGGTTCTGCTCATGGCCGCGGATTTATCGCTGCCGCTGAGAGCCGCTTGAGCGGCCGCCAGGCGGGCGATCGGTACGCGATAGGGAGAGCAGGAAACGTAGTTCATGCCGGCGCGATAGCAGAACCCGACCGATTCGGGATCTCCTCCATGCTCGCCGCAGATGCCGATCTCAAGATCATGACGGGTCTGACGGCCGAGTTTGATGGCCTGTTCGATCACGCGGCCGACGCCGCCCTGGTCGATGGTGGCGAACGGATCGGCCTGGAAGATTTTCACGTCCTCGTAGAACTTCGAGAACTTCGTATAGTCGTCGCGCGACATGCCGAGCGTGGTCTGCGTAAGATCGTTGGTGCCGAAGCTGAAGAACTCGGCGTCCTTGGCGATCTCTTCCGCGGTTAAAGCGCCGCGGACGATTTCAATCATCGTCCCGACCAAGTACTTCTGATCGGTCAGACCAGCCGCGTTGAGCACTTCCTTCGCGACGCGATCCACGATTTCCTTCTGGAGCTGGAATTCCTTGGCGAACCCAACCAGCGGAATCATGACTTCGGGGACGACCTTGATGCCCTTCTTCGCGACCTGCACGACGGCCTCAAAGATAGCGCGGGCCTGCATCTCCGTGATCTCGGGATAACGAATGCCGAGACGGCAGCCGCGGAAGCCGAGCATAGGATTAAACTCGTGCAGGTCTTCGACGCGCTTCAACAGCATAGGCACGACCTTCTTCAGATCGCCTACACCGGCAACATTGAAGCGGGAGTATTTCTGGACGAGCTCCTTTTTCTGCTTTGCGTCGGCGTACGGCAGGATGGCGATGTCGACCAGCAGATCCTCGCGCTTGGGCAGGAACTCATGCAGCGGCGGATCGAGGGTGCGGATGATTACCGGCAGTCCGTCCATTACTTCGAACAGACCGGCGAAATCTTTGCGCTGCATGGGGAGCAGTTTCTGAAGCGCCTTTTTGCGGGTCTTCTCGTCGTCGGCGAGGATCATGGCCTGCATGTGCTCGATGCGGCCCTCGGCGAAGAACATGTGCTCCGTGCGGCACAGGCCGATGCCTTGCGCGCCGTACATGCGGGCGACCTTAGCGTCGCGTGGGATATCGGCATTGGCGCGAACGCCGAACTTGCCGCGGAATTCGTCGGCCCATTCCATGAGCGTTCCGAAGGAGCCGGATTTCGGATCGGGTTGAATGGTAGTGGCCTGTCCGAGATAAACGTCGGCGGTAGCGCCATCGAAGGATAGCCAATCGCCTTCCTTCACGACGACATTCTTTTCGCCCACCTTCACCGTCATCTGCTTCTTGGCTTCTTCAATATGAAGCGAGCCGGCGCCAACGACGCAGGGGCGTCCCATGCCGCGCGCGACCACCGCGGCGTGGCTGGACTTGCCGCCGATGGCCGTGAGAATGCCCTTCGCAACGTCCATGCCGTGGATGTCGTCGGGCGTGGTCTCTTTGCGAACCAGGATTACAGGAGCCTTCTTCGAAGCTTCGACGGCGTCATCCGCGGTGAAAGAAACGCGGCCGACAGCGGCGCCAGGTGAGGCCGCGATGCCGGTAGTCAGCTTCGTCAGCGACTTCAGCGTTTTGACATCGAAGATGGGGTGCAGCAACTGATCGAGTTGTGCGGGAGCGACGCGAAGCACGGCCTCGCGCTTCGAGATCAAGCCTTCCTCCACCATTTCAACCGCGATGCGAACCGCCGATGGACCGGTGCGCTTGCCGTTGCGCGTTTGCAGCATCCAGAGCTTGCCATCTTCGATGGTGAACTCGAAATCCTGCATGTCCTTGTAGTGCTTTTCGAGGTTCGTCGTGATGGTTCGAAGCTGGTTGTAAGCTTGTGGCATCACCTTCTCGAGGTCGGCGAGAGGTTCCGGAGTGCGGATGCCGGCGACGACGTCCTCGCCCTGCGCGTTGATCAGAAACTCGCCCCAGAAAACTTTTTCGCCGGTGGAAGGATCGCGCGTGAAGCCGACGCCGGTGCCGGAATTTTCGCCGGTGTTTCCGAAGACCATGGCCTGGACGTTCGCGGCGGTCCCGATCTCGTCGGGGATCTTTTCCATCTTGCGATAGTAGGCGGCTTTCGGATTCCACCAAGAGCGGAACACGGCGTCGCGCGACATGGCGAGCTGCTCACGAACTTCCTGCGGAAACGGCTTGTCCGTCTCCTTCTGCACCAGCTTCTTATAGTCGGCAATGATGACTTTCAGATCGTCGGCCGAGAGGTCGGTATCGAGCTTTACCTTCGCCTTCTTTTTGCGTTCGTCGAAGATGTGGTCGAACTTCTCCATGGGAATGTCGAGCGCGACTTCGCCGAACATCTGGATGAAGCGGCGGTAGGAATCGTAAGCGAAACGCGGGTTGTTCGTCTTGCGTACCATCCCTTCGACCGTCGCGTCGTTGAGGCCGAGGTTGAGAATGGTGTTCATCATGCCAGGCATGGAGAACTTCGCGCCGGAACGGACGCTGAGCAACAGCGGGTTTTCAGGATCGCCGAACTTCTTGCCGACCTGTTTTTCGAGAGTGGTGAGGTGCTGTTCGATCTCTTTGTTAATGTCTTCAGGAACGTTATTGTTGTTCTTGAAATAGATAGTGCAGACGTCGGTAGAGATGGTGAATCCGGGTGGCACCGGGACTCCAGCGCGGCTCATTTCGGCGAGGCCAGCGCCCTTGCCGCCGAGAACGTCCTTCATTTTTCCATCGCCATCGGCGGCGCCGCCGCCGAAGCTATACACGTGTTTGCTCATAGATTATTAGTCCTGTTTTTCTGTCACAATCTCGGAGAAATCCGCGATTGTCGAGAATTCGGTTAATAGGTTTTTCAAGAGAGTGAGCCGGTTTCGTCGAACGGCTTCATCCTTGGCGTTGACAAGAACCTTGTCGAAAAATAAGTCGACTTGGGGGCGGAGCGCGGCGATCGTTTCGAGGTCGGAACGGTAGACCGATCCGCGTACGGCGTCCTTCGTACCGCGTACGGCGTCCTTCGTACCGCGTACGGCGTTCGTCGTGCGGCGTACGGCGTCGTAGAGATCGCGCTCCGGGCCGTGCTCCAGGAGTTGTTCGTTGACTTTGCCCGCTTCAGAGAATTGGGCTTGTTTCAAAATGTTTTGGATGCGTTTAAAGCTGGCCGCGAGCGGTTCGAAATCCTCCGTGGGACGAACCTCGCGGAGCGCTTCGAGGCGGGCGGCTACGTCCGGTAAATTGTCGTAACCGGCCGCCAGAACGGCGCGGACTTCATCGTATTTGAAGCCGCGTACTTCCCGGAAATAGTATTCGATACGGTCTTGGAGGAAGGTGCGAAGCTCGGGGTTGGTGGTGAGCTGCGACATCGCGAACGGTAGATTGCCTTCCACAAGAATCTTCACGATGCCCTGCGCGGCGCGGCGGAGAGCGAAGGGATCTTTCGAGCCGGTTGGCACCAGCCCGATGCGGAAACATTCCCGCAACGTGTCGAGCTTGTCGGCGAGCGCGACGATTTGCCCGGCATGGGTGCGCGGAATGCTGTCTTCCATGCTGAGCGGTTTGTAGTGTTCGTAGATCGCGCGCCAGACGTGCTCGTGTTCGCCTTGCTCGCGCGCATACAATCCGCCGACGATTCCTTGCAGGTCGGTGAACTCCTTCACCATGTCGGTGGTCAGGTCGGTCTTGCTAAGAAGAGCGGCTTGGACCGCCATCTCACCCCCGCCCAATTCCTGTACGAGGCGCTGCATCCGATCGACCTTATCGAAATAGGAACCGAGCTCCTTCTGAAAGGTGATATTGGTCAAGTCTTGGACGCGTTGGGCTAGCTTCTTCTTCTGGTCCGAGTTCCAAAAGAACCTAGCGTCGTTGAAGCGCGCGCGAAGGACGCGTTCATTGCCGCGGCGGACGAGTCCCTCGGGATCCGCGTCCGTGTTCATGATCGCCACGAATGCCGGCTTCAACTCGCCTTCCGCAGTCTCGAACGCGAAGTAGCGCTGATGGTGACGCATCACGGTCACCAGAATTTCACGCGGCAGTTGCAGGTATTCGGCATCGAACGATCCGACAATCGGCGTGGGCCACTCGGTCATGTACGTGAGCGTTCGCGCCAATTCCAGATCGAGCTTCGCGCCTTCCCCTTGAACGAATCCGGCGATGCGGTCGTAGCGGGTGTCCGCGCTCAGCTCGACGAAGTTGTCGCGCAGTTTTTGTTCGTAATCGGCGATGGTGATCTCGACGTCTTTCTTGCCGAGGATGCGGTGACCTTGCGTCAAGTTGCTGCTGCGCACACCTTCAATTTCGAACGGAATCACCGCGTCGCCGAGCAGGGCGATGAGCCAGCGGATGGGCCGAATGAATCGCGAGCTGCCCTTGCCGTTCCAATACATCGCCTTCGGCCAGTTGATGCCCAGAATAATTCCGGGAAGGGATGCGGCAAGAACGTCGGCGGTGCGGCGTCCTTTCACCTGCTTCCTGAAGCTGAAATATTCGCCCTTGGCTGTTGTTTCGGCGCCAAGCTCCGAAGCCGTTGTGCCCATCTTTTTCGCGAACCCGGCAGCGGCTCCGGCGCCAGCCGATTTTGGCGGACCCAGCAGCAGCTCTTCACTATCGGGCTCTTTTTCGATCAGCCCTTCGGCGCGAATCACGAGCCGGCGTGGCGTGGCGTCGGCGCGGATCTTCGAAGGCCGCGCCACCTGGGCGACGCGATCCTGAAGCTGATTGAGCGCCTGCACGATCATCCAATCCGGAATTTCTTCGGTGCCGATTTCCAACAGGAAAGGAAGGCTCAAGCGGCCACCTCCTGTTGCTGCTCGACCCAGAGTTGAGCGACGCCGACCGCGAGTTTGCGGACGCGTGCGATGACGCCGACGCGTTCGGTGACACTGATGGCCCCGCGCGCGTCGAGCAGGTTAAATATGTTAGAACACTTCAACGCTTGTTCGTACGCGGCGAGCACCGGGAAGCGCGGTTTCGCGTGATACTTCGGATATAGCGCTACCAGCCGCTGGCATTCGGCTTCATGCAGGTCGAAAAGTTTCCAGAGTGTCGGGACGTCGGCGAGCTCGAAGTTATAGACCGAGAATTGCTGCTCTTCGGCGAAACGGACATCGCGATACTGGAAGCCCGGCGCCCATTCGATGTCGTAGAGGCTCGGGACGTTCTGAAGGAAGGCGACGATGCGCTCCAGCCCGTACGTTATTTCGGCGGGAACCAGTTCCAGATCGATGCCGCCGCATTGCTGGAAATAGGTGAACTGCGTGATCTCGAGGCCGTCGAGCATCACCTGCCATCCGATGCCCCACGCGCCCAGCGTCGGCGCTTCCCAGTTGTCCTCTTCAAACTTGATGTCGTGTTTGCGAAGGTCGATGCCGATGGCCGCGAGGCTTCCGAGGTATTGATCGATTACGTCTGTCGGCGTAGGCTTGAGGATTACCTGAAGCTGCTGGTGCTTATAGAGGCGATTGGGATTTTCGCCGTAGCGGCCGTCGGCGGGACGGCGGCTCGGCTGCACGTAAGCGACACGATATGGTTTGGGACCAAGAACGCGTAGAAATGTTTCGGGCGCCATGGTGCCCGCGCCGACTTCGACATCGTAAGGTTCCTGGATGATGCAGCCGCGATCGGACCAGTAAGACTTGAGTTTAAAAACCGTTTCCTGAAATGAATCCATCTCGACGTGGTTCGTTTAAGACGAAGTGCTGGTAAGTCCTAGGCTAGCATGGGGGCTGTGCGCGATGTATGTTATTGATGGGATTCGATTCATGACGCAGGTTGGGGGCTCGGATGACGCAGAGAAATGCGGGTGCGTCAAGGTGGGTTGAGGGTTCATTTGATCTCCTGCACTATTATTGGGGAGGCGTTTGCAAGCGTTTGGCTGGAGGTTGTTGAGAATGCGGGAGAAGATTGTTGTGAACGGGTTTTGGCGGCGTGACGCGTACAGCGTGCGGCGTACAGCGTTCGGCGGACGGACGGTGCGATCAAGAACAAGGCCAGTATTATGGCCGCCGATGAACAGGATGAACGCCGATTAAAGGCTCATGCCGCCATCGATCGGGAGTTCGCTAACACGATACCGGCTCGGAACAGCCGCGCCGGCGTTTTTCACCGCCTTTGGTGGCCACGCAGCACTAAGAGTCGCTCGCCCCGTTCACCTCTTGCCGTACGCCGTGAAAATGTAATCCTTGGCCGCCACTCTCGTATGGCAAGCGAAGCCGCAATTGACGACGCCGGTCGCATCGGGCTTGAACGTGTCCGACGCGGGATCGTAGTCGAACACGGCGTATGCCCATCCCTTCGTGTCCGGGAATTTCTTGGTGTTCTTCTCGATGAGGAAAACGTCTTGTAGGCTGTCCGGTATCGTCACTGCAAAAGGGGATTCCGTGCTCTTTTTCCGTTTCCACTCGATTTTTGCAATCTTGGAGCCATCGGGAAAAGGCTTGCCGTTGCCGGGAATGCCGGCCCGGTAGGCGTCGATCATCGCGGGATTGGCGACCATCGCCTTCAGCAGATCGTCAGTCTGACTGACTGCGACAACCTGCCAGTTCTCGTACCCCCTGAAGTCGGAGAATGCGAGCCCATTGGGGACGCGCAGTGTGTATTTGTCCTGCGCGCCAAAGGCCCTGCCGGCCAGGACCGTTAAGGCTATGACGAGAGCGGCTTTCGAAACGGCTCGTAAACCGCGTGAAGGCAAAAAAGATTGGTGAAACATGACTTCCTCCCGCTTGATGTGCGTTGGCGCGTTTTGTCGATCAAGGCTGGGCCGGCGCGCGGCCGCGGCGGATCGTGAACAACATAATTGAACCGTTATACCACTTCAAGGAGATTGATGGCCCCGTTCATGCTGCCTAGCCGTTTCCTATCGATGGCAGTTCAAAGACCTTGCCGCCCGGTCTGCCTCGTCACAAGGATTGGCCCAGGCGCTTCTCAAGCTGTGTGCGATAGGTTCTGCTGACGCGTGAGCGGTGGCCGTCTTTCAGAACGATCTCGAACTCGCCGTGAGAGATCGGCTGAAGCTCCAGGATGCTGTCTATATTCACGATGGCGGAGCGGTGAACGCGGATGAATCGCATGGGATCGAGATGGGCGGCCAGTTCGTTGAGCGCGGAGCGGTAGAGCAACTCTTTACCGGCGACGTGCAGATTCACATAGACTCCCGCGCCCTCGATCCAGTCGATCTCGGCCACCCGAATGAAGCGAGTGGTTCCACCACCTTTCACTACCAGGCGATCGAGATAGTGGGCGGCCTCGGATCGCGCGGCTAGCATGCGCAAAGCATTGCGGCCAAATTCGCGGAGGCTGCGCTCATCATGGCGAGTCTTGGCGCGGGCGAGCGCGGCCTCCCAACGTTCGTCGCTGAATGGCTTCAGCAGATAATCGAGCGCGTTGGCTTCGAAGGCGCGGATGGCGTGCTTATCGTAGGCAGTGACAAATACGGTGAGGGGCATCGCGGCCGCGCCGGCATTCTCAATCACCTGGAGGCCGTCCAGCTCCGGCATCTGCACATCCAGGAAGACGAGGTCCAGGGCCTCGCGTCCGATAATCTCGACCGCAGCTTTTCCGTTGGCCGCTTCCAGTATGCTTCCCACCTGCGGATCCTTCCGCAGAAGATCCACCAGGCGCTGCCGCGCAGGCGCCTCATCATCCACCACCAGGACGCGCAATCGTTCAGCGGGTTGCGGCATTGCCTGCCTCTTCCGCGAATCGTAATGGCAATGAAATCTCTACCTCCGTTCCCCCTCCCTCCCGCGCACTCACCGAGAATCGGCTGTTCCCGTTCGGATGAAGACCCAGGATGCGCTCGCGCGTAACGGAAAGTCCCATACCGGAGGACTCGTCGAGCGCCCACCCGGGGGGCAATCCAACGCCATCGTCTAAGACACGGATCTTCACCTGGTTGCGGCCGCGCTCGGCGGTTATCGTGACGGCGCCGCCCGAGGCGCGCTGGGAGATGCCGTGACGAATGGCGTTCTCCACGAGCGGCTGCACGATGAGGCAAGGCACGAGCGCGTACTTCACCTCGGGTGCGATCTGTATTTCAATGCGTAGATTCTCAGCGAAACGAATCTTCTGGATGGCAATGTAATGATCGAGAAAAGCAAGCTCTTCGGCCAGCGGGATCTCTTGCCGGCCGCGGGCATCGAGGGACAAGCGAAGCAGATCGCCCAAGTGCTCGATCATGGTGCGCGCCAGCCTGGGATCGCGCTCCACCTGCGAGGAGATGGTGTTGAGCGCATTGAAGAGGAAATGCGGGTCCAGTTGCATGCGCAGCGCATGCAGGCGCGCTTCGGAAAAGCTGCGCTCCAACCGCTCCAGCCGCAGTTCACTGCCAAGGTAATGCTGGTAGTATTGCGCGGTCTCAAGCACGCCGAAGATCACCCAATAGACCAGCCAGTTCCATAGAAGGCCCTGCAGTGCGCCCATCGGAACAAACCCCGCCAGTCTGCTCCACCCGCCCAGGCCAAGAGCGGCGGCCATCGCCAGCAAAACGTAGTAATCAACGATGGTAAGAACTACGCTCACGGGCAAATGCGCGAGGATACGCCCGCCAAGCTGGTCCTCTTTGAAGGGGAGACGCCGATCGATCCAGTAAATGAGAGGCGTGACCAGGCCCCAGGACCACCACTGAGCTAAAGACGCAACGAGCATGCTTCTCCAGTTACCGGATGACAGACTCGGGAGGGCGAACAGCAGGCCGAGCGTGCTCCACAGGAGGATCGCGGCGATCCAGCGGAGTGAGCGGTGCTTCATTTCAAGATTCTAGACAGAGCCGCAGGCGCCCGCAAGCTAGCGAGCCTGCGCACCAGATAGTCGAATGGATTATTCCCGGTAAAACACCAGGATGTTCTTGGGCTCGCTTCCGCCCGCCTGGCGTACGCTCATCGTCAAGGTTTTTAGATCTGTAGAAACCTCGTACTGGATGGTTTGAGATTTGTTTGTGAGTTCCACACAGTGCTGGTTCACGCGGCTGCCCGAAAATGTAGAGGCAGGCGGTGCATCCGGACCGGCGCTTGGAGAATCGTTTCCGTCGAACTTGACCTTCAAAGCCAACCCCAGACCGGGACTGCTAAATGAAAGGCCGCCGCTCCCGTACGGCTGGATCTCGAGCTCGATCTCCGAGTCCACCTGTCCGCTCGTGCTCACCCAATCGCCCGCAAACCCCGAGCCGGCAGCCCTGCGCCCGTACACGTACACGAGGTGAACCGTCTTCCCATTGTCCGGGAAATAAGTGAAATCGTCGTGCAGCGTGTTGCCGTCCTTCGAGAGCGTCCAGATTCCCCTGATCTGCACTTTGCCGTCTTTCTTGCGCACGCCTCTCCACTCGTTCGGACTTACGATCGTCGTGGACATAGTCGTCCCCGAATTCGCCCGCTGGTCGGTTCCATCCGCGACAATCGTTTCGGGTGAGCCGCCGCCGAAGTCGAACGAATACTTGTTCCCTCCCAGGCTCGTGACCTTCATCTCATCCCTCAGCACACTCTTGGCCGGGTTCACCTTCCATCTGCCTAAGAAGG
>JBEKUT010000041.1:0-25573 GCA_049514735.1 Bryobacteraceae bacterium | reverse complement strand
CGTGCTTGAAACGCCCCAAGTGCGAAAAAATAACGAGCTTCTCGTACCCAGATTCGTGATCGGAATTGTTACACACAGAATAGCCGTGAAGCTCAAAGATAGAAACTAGGGTGGCAACGAAATCGTCAAGCGGAAAGCCTGGAGGCCAATAGATTCCGTAGCCTTTGCGCGGCCACCACCAGTTCTGAAAATCTCCCACAGCGAATGCGACACAGTTGTACGTATCTGTAGCTGGACTCTCTTCCGAGTAGCTCGTTCCAACCAACAGGGGAAAAAGCGATTTCCTGAATGGTTGCCACAACTATTCCGTTATGTGCCCCTGTTGTCTTCCCCACTTCAGCCACGCATCACGCGCCGCGTCGATATTCGCATCCGGCGGGACAGGGTCGACGCCCGTCATGAAATGGAGCGCCCAAAACCAATGCCCCCGCCTGGATTCCAGTTCCTCAAGAACCAGAGGTACCGCAGATCGGCCCATGGCAATTATCGACTGATAGGCACTATGCATCACTTTGTCATCCACGGAAGAGGAAAACTTGGTCTCGCGACGCCATTGAGCAGCGAGATCCGTAAACTTGCTGCGCAGACGCTCTGTTGCTGATTTCGAAGCCTTGTAATATCGAGGGTGTTTCCGAAATGCACGCGAACCCAGAGCTTCGCGTCTGCCCCCGCACCAACGAAATACACGTGCTAAGCGTCTCTGTTTGTCGTACTCTGATTTCACCGAGTACTGCCAGTCCGTGTATTGCGCCCCCTTGCTTTGCAGGTAGCCGCCGTCATACCACTGGTATGGTTCCGAGTCGTCAGATATCGTCTGCCAATGTTCATACCCCCAACGCGACATGGAATGTTTTTGGCAGTCCTCTGGCAAAAATTCAAGTTCTGGCATAGTTTATATCCCGAGCCTTGGGACGCCACTCTTTTGGAGGAGCCTGACGAGGGCTTCGTCTTTTTCGTGAGCCCTATCGATAATCTCGAAAAGGCTGATCAAGTCTTGTTGATCCAGCACGATGAAAAACTCTTTATGGTCTCCGCCCTCATGATACGCTAGCTTGAGCGTATGGGTGATAACGGCGCTGATAGGGCCTTCGGAGAGATTGTCGCCGAAGACCGGCCTGATGTCCGAAATGATCTTCGCGTCACAGAACAGGTGCTCACCGTCGCGCTGAAGTCTGATGGCCTTGGACAGAACATTGAGAGTCCTTACATTTAGGAGTAGATGAAATCTCTTCCCGGTACTGGACGCATCTTCTTTCTTGAGGCCGAAATCTGGGTTTTCCAGCAGAGCTTCCACTAGATCTCGTACGAACCTCGCGGACCGGACCTCTGAGAACTCACGAACATGGTAAAGAGAATAGAGCGTGTCAACGATGTCGTTGAGATCTTCGCGCGGGATACTCGGAACCGATCCAGCTATCTTCTCGGCCATGGCTCCGGCTTCTGCGGCGATCGTGGTCGATGTTAAGGCGTTGATCAATTCGTCGATCACGGCGTCTGGCAGCTTGAGTATCTTGCCGAATGCCGGGAGGTTCTGCTTTGGTATTTGCAAAGCCATGCGCCCATACTAGCGCTTGCATGGATGTCAACGGATGGGACCGCCGCCTGCCTCTCGAAGGCTTCTGGTAGGAATGCGTTCACACGGCCCCTTGCCGATAAGTTGATTAAACCGCCTTTACACCCTTGTTCCATCCATGAAAGGCCGACAAATCACCCGCGTTCCAAGCCTCGCGGAGTCCAGGAGTCTTTAGATCCCAGTCGGGGCGGATCTCGCGCGTCACGGCGCGTAGGTCGTGCCAGAGGTCGGCGACAGAAGGCCGGCCCCAGAACCAATAACCGTTATAGACGCTGTGGATGATGAGTCCCGGCTTGAGCACGAGTGTATGCGGAATCATCGGATTATTCTCCGGGTCGGTGTATTCCGCGATGTCGAGGTCCTTCTGAACGATTCTTTCGGGGTCGGAGAGGAAGGTCCACTGGGCGCCCACCGACGCGCGGAACTCCTGCAGAGTGTGGTGGTCGTCGGTGGAGATGGTGGCAATCTGGGTGTATGCTACAGCGATCTTCGGATAGAACGCGGCAAGTTCCAGATGCTGCTGGTGTTCTTTCGGGCAGTAATGGCCGCGCGCGAGCGTCAGGATCAGGGGATCGTCGCCCTGGAGTTCACTGAGGCTGCGCGGTGTGCCCGTCTGATCGGGCAACCGATAGTCGGGTAAAACGTTTCCGGGTAGGAGGTCATGGCGCATGATTCAATTCTGCCTCAATGAAGCGTCACGCCATCCGTTCCACCCATTGAGCCCGCGATGCGGGCGCCTCGAAGGGATCAGCAAAGTACTGGGTTTCCCGCGCAACCTTGCCGCCGCTGAACTCCATGATGCTCACCGTGCAGGACGGCTTCCCGTCATATGTCACGACGAGTTCGGTGACCCAAAGATCGCCACTGCCAATGATTCGTCGGACAGTAAACCGCTTTTTGCTCGGCTGACTAGCGCGTTGGCCCTGTATGTTGCTTCGGCCGCGGGTTCGCTCGCCCGACTGCGGGTATTCCAGCACCGCGTCTTCGCGATAGATGCGGTGCTCCGTTTCGAAATCGTTGGCATCGGACGCCGCCCAATGCCGATCCAGCTCCGCACGGATCTCTTGATCTCGCGCTCCGTCTTGCATCATCATCTCCCCTGTGCAATGAAACCGGGGCTACCGGTGTTGACTACTGCATTGAACCTTTGCCTAGTCTGAATTCGATTGATTTCGTCGAACGCGTCTTCCGGAAGGGCGGAGACGTTGAAATTCTCCCGCGCGCGGGCCGCGGTCCTGGGCGTTGTAAGCAGAGCCGTACCGCGCTGTACCGCCCAAGCCAACAGCACCTGCGCGGGCGTCTTGCCAACCCGCGCGGCGATTGCCGCCACCACTGGATCTTCCAGCGGCCCCGGCCTTAGCCCGTGACCCAACGGCGCAAAAGCCAAAAACACGATGTCGTTCTTCTTGCAGAATTCCAGAAGCTCCGTCTCCGGCAGATACGGATGCGCTTCCACCTGGACCACAGCCGGCTTGATTCTCGCAGATTCGTAAATGGGCGACAGTTCGTTCAAGCTGATATCGGACAGTCCGATGGCCCGGCACTTTCCATGATCCACCAGACTCTCCATCGCCCGCCAGGTATCGAGCAAAGTTATGCCGCGGTCGTAAAGGATATTGCCGTTTTGATCCCGCGGATCCTGGTCGTCCCCCGGTTGAAACGCAAATGGAGTGTGACTGAGATAGAGATCCAGATAGCTGAGTCCGAGCCTGGCTAAACTCGCCTCGAAAGCCGGTTCAACGCGCTCAGGCCGATGATTGGTGTTCCACAACTTGGAGGTAACAAAGATGTCTGCACGCGCAATTCCGCCGGCGGCAAGTCCTGCGTGCAACGCCTCGCCCACCTCACGCTCATTCCGATATCGTTCTGCACAGTCGAAATGTCGAAATCCAGCTTCCAGCGCGTCTCGGGTAGCACTTATCGTCGCGGCCGCATCCGGAATCAGGGTGCCAAAGCCGAGTACGGGCATTTGGCCGGCTCCGTGGCTCAGCGCTATTCTTTTGGTACGAAAATCGGAAGAGTCGATCATGATGACACCTTCTCCTCAACAGCTCGCGGCCGCATGGCGCCGTTCATCCGCCAACGGCCGAATGGGGTGCGCCCCCGGGGACCGGCGTGTTTCGATTCCAAGCTTTCGCATCCTATAAATCAGCGTAGTACGCGGCAATCCAAGACGATTGGCCGCTCCGTCCTGTCCTCCGATCATCCAGTCCGTTTGCTTCAGTGTTTCCAGGATATGCTCCCGATTGGCGTCGGCAAGCGTGCTCGAAACGCTCTCCGGGCGCTGCTTCACCATCGGCTTCAAGTCCAGCGGCAGACGCAGTACCGGCCCAGGCGAAAAGAGGACCGCGCGCTCGATGAAATTCTGCAGTTCTCGAATATTACCTGGCCAGTCGTGCGCCTTGAGGACCGTCATCACTTCATCCGGAATCAGGTCGATGGGCTTGTTGAGGCGGTCGGCGAATTTTGCCACGAAGAACTCGGTTAGCGGCTGGATGTCCTGAACGCGTTCACGCAGCGGAGGTATGCAGATCGGAATTACGTTCAACCGATAGTACAGATCTGCCCGAAAGAGCTTCTTGTTCACAAGCTCCTCGAGATCCTGGTTTGTCGCTGCCACCACCCGCACGTTAACACGGACGGTATGGGCGCCACCTAAACGCTCGAACTCCCGCTCCTGCAGAGCGCGCAAGAGCTTCGGCTGAAGTTCCAGCGGCATGTCGCCAATCTCGTCCAGAAAGAGCGTGCCCCCATCCGCCATCTGAAATCGCCCGTTGGTCTGCGCCCATGCGCCCGTGAAAGCGCCTCTTTCATGGCCGAACAATTCGCTCTCCAATAAGGCACTCGGTATCGCCGCGCAGTTGAGGGCCACAAAACGGTGGTTACGGCGAGGACTAGCTTCATGAATGGTTCTCGCAATCACTTCTTTTCCAGTGCCCGTTTCGCCCTGGATCAAGACAGCGGAATCCACTGGCGCAACCATGTCTATCTGGTTGAGCAATGCCCGGAATCTCGAACTGGACCCGATCAAATCTAAAGTAGTCATAGCGTTATTCCTTAATCGAAAAAGTCACCATCGATTTCTGCTGTCCCGATTCTGCCACTTCTTTCGTCCGGAACCATCCTTCTTTCTAATCCGATCCGCTCCTTCGATGGCAGGATGGAGCGATTACCTTTTCGGGTTATGGTCTTCTTCCCTGGTCCGATGGCTGGGAAAGCGCCTTCTTCCGAACAAGCGAGCGTCGATCGACCATGCCCCGGGGCCAAGCATCGCCACACTAGCGCATAGCACCGCTAAGAAAATGTCGATCCATTTAGCATCGCGCCAGGAAGATTGGAGCGATACTGCGATCCAGATCTGGTCTAGGGCTGCCAAGGCCCCGGCGATCGGCGTCCATAGACCAGCGAGCAGAAAGATGCCCGCTGCAGCCGCGATCGCGTTTTGAGCGATGGTGAGTGGTGCCGGAATCTCGGCCAAAAGGCTCGCGACCCCAGTGCAAACCAGGGCGACCCCGATGCCCGCCCGCATCAACAGCAGGCCAAAACCCGGCCAACGATCAGGAAACGTTGAAAATAGACGTTGCAGAGCGCATCCCAGCTTAATCGTACGGAAATTAGGCCTGGACTGGACACCTTCGAAAGGGGCCTTCGGCATCCTACTTTCGAAGGATGCCACACTCCGTCCGCCATCCCTTCAGAACATGTCCGAGGGTGCAAACGTAGAACGTATTGAACCACGAACCACGAACGAACAACGCCGTACGCAGTACCGGCCCATCACAAATCGATGATCCCGCGCTTCAGCGCTATCGTGACAGCGTGGGTCCGGTCATTTGCTCCCAGCTTGGCGAGAACGTTCTTGAGATGGCTCTTGACGGTTACCTCGGTCAGCGACAGTTGGGCCCCAATTTCCTTATTGGCATTGCCGGCTGCAACTAGACGAAGGACGTCGATCTCTCGTGGGGTGAGCGCAGAATCGGTCGCGTGTTCCGCAATCTCGGTGGCAATCTCGGATGACAGGCGCTTTTGGCCGGCATGGACGGCTCGAATCGTGTCCAGTAGTTCCTTCCGCAGCATGCCCTTCAATAGGTACGCCCGTGCTCCAGCTTTGAGAGCGCGCGAAACCTGAGTATCTCCGGGATGGGTGGTCACAACGATAATTCGCGCTCCGGGGAACTCGCCGCGAATCGCTCCGATGGCGTCGATACCGTTCATCTCCGGCATCTGCAAATCCATCAGCGTAATGTCGGGTTGATGTTTTCGAAAAAGTTCGAGCGCCTCACGCCCGTTGGAAGCTTCCCCAATCAACTCCATATCCTTTTCGCTCCCGAGCAGCGCAGCGATGCCCTCGCGAAGGAGAGGATGATCGTCTACCGACAATACTCGAATCACTTCTCGTCCCCTTTCTGCCGGAATAACCGGAACCAGGATCGCCGTGGCGGCGTGCCGTAAGCGGCCGAGCCAGCGAGGCTCAAATCGATTTCCGTGCCGTTACCCAGGCGGCTCCAAATGGTCAGTTCCGCGCCGATTTGCCCGGCGCGTTCGCGTATTCCGGGGAGGCCGTAATGTCCCGCGCGGCCCTGTTCCAGAATCTCGTCCGGGATACCCTCGCCATCGTCCCGAATTCGCAGCCGGAACGCCCGCTCTCCGTAGCTGATTTCAGCCTCAATCTGGCGGGCATGGGCGTGCCTGAATGCGTTGCTCAAAGCCTCTCGCGAGATGCGGTAAATCTCATCCCTTATGATGGGGCGCAGGTTCCTGGTAGGACCTTCCACCATCATGTTGAAGGCCGCGCCGTTGTCGTTAGAAAGTTCGTTGCCAACCGCGTTCACGGCTTCGGCAAGATCGTTCGTCGGTGTTGCGGAAGAACGCAAGTCATAAACGGCGTTTCTACCCTCGGCGATCGCACGGTCGGCGCGCTCCATGGTTTCTTCGAGCTGTTCCTTGGCTTTTCCCTCCGGCAGGAGTCTGCTGACGGCTTGGAGATGGAGCATCAATCCGTGGAAGCTCTGGAGCAGCGTGTCGTGCAACTCGCGCGCCACCCTGGTCCGCTCCCCGAGGCGTTCGGCGTGGCGCAGATCCAACGTCGCGGTAATTTGCCGGAGCCGGCGGCGATAGAGACTCCAGCCCAGCAGAAAAAGGGCCGCAATACCCAGAAGCTGGTACCTGCGATCTTGCCAAAAAGCCGGACTCACGTCGAACGTCATCACGGCTTCGCGTCCGCTCCAGACCCCGTCGGGATTGCGCGCCGCCACGTGAAACTGGAAGCGCCCGGGTGGAATATTGGTATAGTCGACTTCACGGACCGCGGTCGTCTGGCTCCAGCCCGAATCCACGTTGTCCAGCCGGTAGCGATATCTCACGTCCTCGGGATTCGACACGTTCACCGCGCCGTAGCGGAAGGTCAAGCGGCGCTGGCCGGAGGGAACGCTCACCTGACCGCCCGGCGGAAGGAGTTTCCCATCCACCAGCACCCCGTCCAGGCCGATCGTCACGGGAGACGCCGGTCTGGTAAACGCCGTTGGCTGCAGAACCGAAATCCCCTGGTTCAGCGAGAACCAGATGCGTCCATGGCTGTCATTCACTACTGAGCGGCTGCGCTTCACGCCTTCCACGCTGGCTAGCCCGTTCGCGATCCCGAACTCCCTATAATCGCCGGGCTGAAAGGTGTCGTTGAGCAGTGCCGTACACCTCACGCGCACAATGTGGTTGCCCGTAGCGATCCACAACCAACCGTTGCTTTCCGCGATGCCCAGAATGTCTCCGTAGAGCGGGTCCGGCGCGCTCAGTGGCACGTGTATGGCGCCCGACTGCAGGAACGCAATGCCCTTTGCCGTTCCGATCCAAAGCGTGCCTGCTGCATCGGGAAGCAGGCTTTCGATCGCTCCCGGCGGCAACCCGTCGTACGCGGTGTAGGTAACCCACCCGTTCTTGTTCAGCTCCGCGAGGCCGTTGGGTGTGCCGGCAAAAATCTCTCCCGATGCATTTCCGGTGACTGCCGAAATCGTGTTGGAAGGCAGTCCGTCCTGAGTAGTGAATGTGTGCCACGTGTTACCTCGGAAGCGGCTGAGCCCCTGATTGAGAGTCCCGGCCCAAACAGTGCCGTCTGGGGCCCGATAGATGGAATAAACGGAATCCTGCGCCACCCCGTCTTGCCTTCTGTACGTGACATCTTGAAAAGCCCCGCCGTGCTGCCAGAGACGAGTGACCCCGCCGTACTTTCGGCCGACCCAGATCTCGCCGGCGCTCCCGTCAATCGAGTAAACAGCGTCATCCTTGAGGCCCGCCACAGTGATTGGCTCAACCAACCCTTTCGAAAGCCGGAACAATCCGCCATCCCAGGGCGCCAACCACGCACTGCCTTGCTCATCGACGTAGATCGCTCCACAATTGCTCGAAGGCAAACCCGCTGAGTATGTGTTAAATCCATCTTCGCGGTAGCATTCCAATGTATCCGGACCGCCGATCCACAGATTTCCGTCGCGATCCTCGAACAAGGCGGTGACCTGCGAGTGCACCGCAAGGCGATCCAGCGATTGGATTTCGCCGTCTGCCGCGATTTCGTGAGCGTCGATTTTGAACAGACCGCCGCCGGCCGAGATCCATACTTCGCCTTTGAGACCTCTTGTTAACGCGAGTATCTCCTGACTATTCAGCTCCGGATGCGTCTCTGGAAGCGACTTTCCGTTATGCAGCCTCAACAGGCCTTGGCTCGTACCTATCAAGAGCGTCGACTCTGCAATGGGGAGTAGACAATTAATTTTTGCAAATGGCATGCCTGTGACATGCTCAATTTCCGGGACGCCGGGCGTCACTCTAAGACGGAAGACACCGGAGTCGCGCGTGCCGATCCAGATGACGCCGTCCGATGTTTGCGCGATTGCCGTGGGCCACTCAGGAGTCGCACTTGGATCCAGCAGTACATGAGGCGCCCCGTGGCCGTACTCAATCACACCCTGCGCGTCGGAGGCGAAGAGAAGCGTTCCGCGCCGGCTTGTCGCCAGGGCTGCGACTCGATGCCGGTGTCTGCCATTGTCGGATACCGGAATCCCGAGCCTGCCCTCGGCATACCGGAAGAGATGCGTAAGATCGTCGATCGCCCATAACTGGTCAGTCGAATCTCGTACCAGCCCAAGAACCGGAAAGCTAGCCTCAGAGCTGGAGTCTTTTCCGGGGACGTGCCCAAACGTCAGGCCGTCATACCGAATTAGCCCCTTGCTGGTGCCGATCCATAAATAACCATCGCCGGTTTGCGTAATCGAGGAGATGTACCCGCCTGGAAAACCCGACGCTACATCCCAAAGGCGGTGGCTGTTGGTGGCTGCAATTCTCTCGGAGGCGGCGCCGAGGGCGGCTTGCATCAGCAGCAGATCGACTGCGAACCAAAGAAGAGGTCTCATGAGATCGCGGAGCCTGTTTAAGGCAAGAAATGAAATTCGTCGACAACCACTTCAGCGGGTCGTTGAAGACCGGCTGGATTGCCCTTTTTGCCCCAGAAAACATACAACGTCATGCGTATCGATTCGGATCCGGGTCCCGGAATTTCAGACGTAAACACGTGCCTGGACACTGCCGGTGCCCCCCGGTTCGCCCTGGACGCAACCATTGTGACGCGGCCAGGTTCCCAAAAAAATGTATATTTTACTTTCCCGGCTGGTGCGGCGAAGCGCGAAATATTCATCGCGGCATAGTTAGGCTGCACTACAAACTGTGCGTTCTGGCTATCCGGATTGCCCCAACGGCTAATTTCGATATCGAATTCGCGGTTGCTCTGCTGATCCGTCGAGTAATCCCACATGAACATGCTAAAGACAACCGCCGGCTCTAATGTTGAAGTGTCCTCGACGGTAAACGAGTATGTGCCATATCCCAGGCTTCGCGTCAGGTTCACTTCCGAACAGGTCCAGCGTTGATCGCGCTTGACGATTCGAAGATGAAGGGCGCCTGCCTGGTCTACATAAACGTTATCCGGATGATATGGATTGGAGGCGCCGCCCCGGTCACTCGGCTTCCAGCGAACCCGCCACGTCAAGCCACTGAACCTGGTAAAAAACGATGAGGACTTTTCCTGACCACGGGTAATCGCGATCGCCGATACGGGCCCTCCCGGCTCGGGCATTCGTCGCAAGGTCGGGGGTGGGTGGTACGACGGATCGACCAATAGCGCAGCATATTCGGTGCCGAAGTGTGTTTCGTTACGCCACACTTCGCCCGGTAAAACAGCCGTAAACGGCGATGTTAACAATGGCTGCAGCCACCATAATATTCCGGACTTGGAATAGAGGACCATCCGTTGTCCGGGCCGTGCTCCACGAACCGTCCCTTCAATAACGTCTTGCCGGTCGTGATCTCCGGGATTCGATTCGGGTACCTGCGTAAACGAGATTTTCGGATCCACTTGACGCTGGACGCCCTGATGGCAACCGATCAGCGCGACGCACAGCGGTAGCAGGATCATTAAGCCGGCGGAACACGGTATTACGGAACACGGTGATACGCTCATGACCTTCCCCGGTGGCACTGTCACGAAGGACCGATCCTGTCGTGTCTCGTCGATCATGATGGGCGCCTCGTTAGTAGCTCGCATCCAGCAATAGCCCGCATCCGGCAACACCCCCCGAGACGCGGCGTCTCTTCAACATTCGCGGCGGCATGGCGCCGGTCATCCGCCAACTGAGTTCAAGCTCCGCCGGAACTTCGCGGCATGGCCCCGCGTGATGGGTTGCCGCGCGGTAAGGCGTCAATTCCGCTCCATCGCGGATTGGCTCCAACACGTACTTAGTAGCGCAAAGGCCGCGAGCCCGCGGCGCCATACAGACCAGAAACTCGCGATTAGCTAGAGCGGGTCGCGGTCCGTTTTGCGCGAGTTCCTCAGAAGCAACTGCCAATGAAAGCATCCAAGTCGCCAGGGCTGACCTCTAGCCGCCATGACCCGATCTAACGGGAGCCTTCCGTGTCATTCGCAGCTCGATGATAATCCGCTCGTTTCCTTTGTCATCGACCAGGAAATGACGATGCACAAGGACGTGCCCATTTTCCTCCAGCGCCGCCCGCGCAACAGTCTTGCGTCCGGGCCGGTCGGGGTCGAGAGCCGTGGCCCACAGCACAATGTTCTTGCCGTCAAATGTGCCATCGCTCTGACGAATCGACATAGTCGTCTGACGGGAGTCGTACCATACTGTTGTGAAGCGATTCGTTTTCTCATCGAAACCGGATATTCCAGTGCCCGTGCTCTTCGTTCCGTCGGAAGCGAAGAATGCGAAATCCGACTGAAGAAACTTGCCCTCCTGGATCATATACTGATTGCAAGTTCCTTTTGTCATAATCGGCTTTCCATTCATCGGGAAGAAGGTTTTTAGCACATCCCACTGGCCTACGAATTGGGCGAGCAGCTTCTGTCCGGCGCCCGCCTCGTTCGGCGGCTCGTATTGATTATGGGTTTGCTGCGCGATCGTCTCGAAGGTGACAAGCAAAATCGCTATAACAGTTTTTTTCGTAACACGAATCATATGCGAAGATCGCGAGCACTTCATGGTCGATTCACATTGATCTCGACAGCGAATGGCGCTGTTCATCCCCAAACCGCCCGAATGTGGCGCGCCCGCGGGGATCGGCGTATTTCAATTCCAAGCTTTCGCATCTTGTAAATCAGCGTAGTACGCGGCAATCCAAGACGATTGGCCGCTCCCTCCTGCCCTCCGATCAGCCAGTTGGCTTGCTCCAGTGCTTCCACGATATGGTCCCGGTCGGCGTCCGCAAGCGTGCGTGAAACGGTTTCCGTGCGCTGCTTCACCGTCTGTTTCGAGTCCAGCGGCAGACGCAGCACCGGCCCGGGCGAAAAGAGCACCGCGCGCTCGATGCAGTTCTGCAGTTCACGAATATTACCTGGCCAGTCGTGCGCTTTGAGTACCGCTATTACTTCATCGGGAATCGAATCGATGGGCTTGTTGAGGCGGGCGGCAAATTGTGCTACGAAGAACTCCGTCAGCGGCAGGATGTCCTGAACGCGTTCACGCAACGGAGGCAGGCAGATTGGGATGACGTTCAACCGGTAGAACAGGTCGACGCGAAACAGCTTCTTGCTCACCAGTTGTTCGAGATCCTGGTTTGTCGCCGCCACCACCCGTACGTTGACGCGGACGGTCTGGGCGCTGCCCAGACGCTCGAACTCCCGCTCTTGCAAGGCGCGTAAGAGCTTGGGCTGGAGTTCCAAAGGCAGGTCGGCTATCTCGTCCAGAAAGAGCGTGCCCCCATCCGCCATCTGAAATCGTCCCTTGGTTTGCGTCCACGCACCCGTGAAAGAGCCTCTTTCGTGGCCGAACAGTTCGCTCTCCAACAACGCGTTGGGAATCGCTGCGCAGTTGAGGGCCACAAAACGGTGGTTACGGCGCGGGCTAGCCTCATGAATGGCCCTCGCAACCACTTCTTTTCCCGTACCCGTTTCGCCCTGGATCAAAACCGCGGAGTCCACCGGTGCAACCATGTCTATCTGGTTGAGCACAGCCCGGAATTTCGGACTGGACCCGATCAAATCTAAAGTAGTCATCGCTTGTTCCTTTATGAATGCGAGATGGACCGCAAATTCGCCAGCGCATCTCGTCCAAAATTGACACTGGTCCTCTTACAGTGGGCGGTCGAACTCCCACCGTCAATGCAATCCTCCGATTTTGTTTACTGTATGCTCCAGCCTTGGGCTTGGAGCGAGTCGGTCTAACGCTGGATCGCCGTTCCTACAAGCTTCACCAGGTCGTCCCTCCGGAACGGTTTGGATAGAAAGCCAGCTGCGCCGTAACTCATAGCTTTGTCTAGATTCGCCTTAGTTCCTTGCGCGCTGACGAACACGATCGGTACACGATGTTCAACTCCGGCCAACTTCTTTTGAAGTTCCAGGCCGCTGATACCAGGCAGTTGTATATCGACGACTAGGCAAGCAGCGCGCCGTTCAGATCCCGAGGCCAAAAATTCCTCGGCCGAACCGAAACTCTCAACCGCGTATCCTGCCGATTCCATGCAGTCTCCTAACGCTTGACGTACTAACATGTCATCGTCGATGATCACAATATTGCCGTTCAATTCTTTCGTCACTTGTCCGCCGGCTACCGTCCCCGTTGAGGGTTGATCCCTCGCTAATTGGGATACTACCAGCGTTGGGGACGGCGGTCTATTCTACTTTGGTAGAACGCCTGGCTGAGCGGATTTGGGTAGTGGGCCAGTTTCAATCCAGCAGGGCTACGATCTCTTCTACAAACCAGATATGATCGGCGATGCCAGCTTGTACAGCCGGAGACGGTCCAAGAGTGATATGCTTCCGACCAAAGTTGCAGAACATCATGTGGAGCGATACGGCTGCGGCGTGATTCTCAATCTTTTTTGAGAATCCATTCGTCAGGCGAGTGAAACGCCGCATCCCCATGCATGCGCATTGTCAGATGGGCGCGTTCAATATAGCTCGTTGAGATGTGGTCGGGATCAGGATGCCCAGTCACGGTCGTGCGTTCACAAGCGATGCAGTCCGCAGGGCTGTAGCGCTTCTGTCCTTATGGCTGCACGCGCTGGGCCACCCTTTTTGCCTGCGGAGCTTGCCGCGCGTGAGCGCTTATCGTCTTTATTTTCAGCAGTAAGGCATTGTACTATACGATAGGCATTAGAGTTCAGGTCCATCGATTACAGTCTCGAATACTTCCGGATAGATTGGCTTACGTAGAAGCATTGACTTCAGGAGACAATCCAGATAGAACCGAGCCCACATGGCATCTACCTGAACGCGCTGGCAAGACAAACCGCGCAACGCTCGGTCTTGATAATTTGTTTCATGAACCGAATGTCATTAGAGTCAAGCGCGAAGTACCGTTAAGTATGTTATTCCCCTTTTGAGCTCCGAAAATATCGCGGGTTGTTATCCTCAGCATGTGGACTACGACCGCTACGCCGGGCTTCTCTGAAAGGTCTGGATGAAAAACCATACGAACGTCCGACAGGACTCGGGCCTCTACAAAGATGTGGTGATGATCCGTCATTACTGGCCCAGTCTTTGCGGCGGTTCCAAGGGTCTCGTGTAGCGTCAGTGCAATGCTCAGAAACTTTCGGAACTTGGCCCAGCGGGCTTCAACCTCTTCCTTGGATGCAGGCTTATCAGACTTGGCAACCAAATTGTTCTTCAGGGCGGGCCGATCTCTTCATCAAGAAACGTATCCAAGGTCGAACCCTGACGGTCTTTTTCCAAATACATAGCGGCAAGAGCCTGAATGACTCATCCGACGATACTTGGCGGTAGTCTAGTCCCCCTCACGACGTTGTTGGTGAGATCATAAACATTAAATTTGGATTCGGCGTTCTCAAGTGCCCCCAAGAAGGGCTGCGTTGCTTCGTCCGGCAGCTCAAGGAAACTCTGGATCTGAAGCAAGATCTGTGGGTGCAGGTGCATGCTTATACTATTCCTAAGCGGCATTCGTGGCACACGTCAACTTTACCGTACATCATTGAAGGCCTATATGGGGCACGACGTAATTATGCTTACACTCCAGGCCTGCCGTTGTCAAACGGATAATCACCAAGTCGACTGGTTCTTTGAGCGGACCTGAACCATTTGTCGGCAGCCGCTCTGAGCTGCAACGTTGCTAGCAACCTCCTCCATGGTGTGAAGCCGGCGATTTGCTTATTTTGGCTCCATGGTCGGTTGGGCTAGTTTCCATGCCAACAGAACCGTTCCAAAGAATTAGTAAACTTTAATATTACACCCATCCCCAAGTAACAACACACCTTACGCCCCGCCCGCCCCCAACCCGAGTCCACAAATCCTTGACCCCACCGCGTATATTTAAAATCAAACGACCCGGATCGCGCCGCCAACGCTCCAAACCAACCAATAATCAAACACGAAACGAACTGCGGAGGCAGACACCCCTTTCCAGCCTCCGCAAGACCGATCTGAAACGCATAACCACAAAGGAGTCAATAACATATCTCGCTGTACCCACTCTCCACACACCCGTAATGCTACCGTGAAACTTAGTCCCCTGGTGACCCAATGATCCTCCTTCACGACATCTCCGCCCAGACCGCCGAACTGCGCGCCGAGATCGACGCCGCCGTCGCGCGCGTCCTCGACTCTTCTCAATTCATCCTCGGCCCCGAAGTCGCCGCCTTCGAACACGAATTCGCCGCCTACTGCCACACCGCGCACGGCATCGGCGTCAACTCCGGCACCAGCGCCCTCCATCTCGCGTTGTTAGCAGCGGGCATCGGACCGGGCGACGAGGTCATCACCGTTCCCTACACCTTCTTCGCCACCGTCGCGGCAATAAACTACGCCGGCGCAACTCCCGTCTTCGTCGATCTCGACCCGCGCACGTTTAATATGGATGCCTCGCAGATCGAGTCCCGCATCACCTCAAAGACGCGCGCGATTCTTCTCGTCCACCTCTACGGCCAGCCCGCCGACATGGACCCCATCCTCGACATCGCCCGCCGCCACAATCTCATCGTGATCGAAGACGCCGCCCAAGCCCACGGCGCCGAATATAAAGGAAAGCGCGCCGGCTCCATGGGCGACCTCGGCTGCTTCAGCTTTTATCCCACCAAGAATCTCGGAGCGGCCGGCGAGGGCGGCATGGTGGTCACCAACAACCCCGATTATGCGCACAAAGTCCGCCTCTTGCGGGATTGGGCGCAAGAGGAGAAATACCGGCCAATCCTGAAAGGCTACAACTACCGGCTGGAAGGGGTGCAGGCAGCCATCTTACGCGTGAAGCTCCGCAGGCTCGAGCAGTGGACCGAAGCACGCCGCTCCGTCGCCCGCGCTTACGATACTCTTCTCGCATCTACCGATTTACTCCTGCCAGCAGTATCGCCAGGGGTCCGGCACGTATACCACCTCTATGCCGTTCGTACCCCCGAACGCGACCGCATCCAATCTGAGCTGAAGACGGCCGGGATTCAAACCGCCGTCCACTATCCCTCGCCGATTCATCTCCTCCCGGCCTATGCCGATGAGCGCTACGGCAAGGGTGACTTGCCGGTTTCGGAGGAGTGCGCCCGTACGGTGTTATGTATTCCCATGCATCCTTATTTAACCCGCGAGGAAGTAGGGACCGTCGCTGGAGCATTAATCTCGGCCACCGCTGCAACTCTTGAACACGCGGGCTAATGCACCGCCAACTAACGCCGATGAGATGAGTAAGATGTCGACAGCACCAATTACATTCACCGGCGTCAGTACTTACTCCAGCGATTTCCAGTCCATTCTCGCCCGCCAGGTCTCCATTGCGCAGATTCCCATCACTGCGCTCCAGAACACGCAGTCCGACAACCAGTCCAAGGTGAGTCTCCTCACCAGCCTCAGCAGCGCGGTAGCCACGCTCGGCTCCACTGTTGCAAGTCTCGGCTCTATCGGAAGCAACCAGGGCCTCACAGCCAGCAGTTCCGACACTTCCACCGTAACCGTCTCAAACACCGGGGCAACCCAAGCCACCAGCTATACGATTTCGAATATCACTTCCCTAGCCAGCGCGGCGACAGATACGTCCGTCAATGGATATGCCGATTCCAACACCGCCAAGGTTTCCTCCACCGGTTCGTTACAACTTATCGTTGGTTCCCAGGCCTACGCCATTAACTTGACGTCGAGCACGAACAACCTGAACGGCCTGGAAAGTGCCATCAACGCCAGTGGCGCGCCCGTAACGGCTACCATTCTTACCACCGGCACTGGCGCGAACCCCAACTATCTCAGCGTTACGGCCGACAATCAGGGCGCCACGACATTGCAGCTTAACGATCTTCCGGCTTCCGGCCCGCCGGTGGCTCTGTTGAACGGGGCCCAGCCTCTCGCGGAAACCTCAACTTCAAGTTATGCGAACACCACAAGTACGGTTTCGGCCGATGGTTCGCTGAATCTAGTCGTCAATGGCCAGAAAACGGCCATCACACTCGGCGCGGGTCAAAACAATCTTACCGGGCTGGCCGCAGCCATCGACAACAGCGGTGCCGGTATAACGGCCACCATTTCCAATTCCGGCTCCGGATCCACTCCTTACTCACTGGTGCTCACGGCCAACAACCTCGGCGCGACCTCGCTGCAGCTCACCGATGTGCCCACCACGGGAAGCGTAACCGGCCTTCTCAGCACTACCAATAATAATGCCAACCAGGGCTCCGGAGCGTCGTTCGAGTTGAACGGCATCACCGTAAACTCGCCAGGCAACACCGTCGCCGATGTAATCCCCGGGCTCACCTTCAACCTCTTGCAGACCACCACGGGGAGCAACTCCGGCAACAGCGTCACCCTTTCGTTAGCGTCCGACACTTCGTCGCTCAGCAACGCTCTCAGCAGCCTCGCCACCAACTACAACGCGGTGTTGAATCAGCTCGCCTCCCAGACGGGTCCCAACGCGGGCTTGCTCGATGGCGATAACTCCGTGCTGAGCGTCTCGGCCGACCTCCAGCAGTTAGCCAATTACAAGGCGGCCGGCTCGAACGGAACAAGCCTCGCCACGCTCGGCATCACTTTCAGCGACAACGGCCAAATGAGCTTTGACCCCACCGTGCTCCCCGGGCTCTCTTCTTCGCAGCTCACCAGTGCTTTCGCCTACCTGGGCTCCGCTACCACCGGCTTCGGCGCCATTGCCAACCAGCTCACCCAGCTTACCGATCCTGTATCCGGCACCCTCGCGACCGAGGAGACTGGGCTTAACACTGAAAACACGGATATATCGAATCACATCACAACTCTCAACAATCAGCTTACGACCATGCAGACCAATCTCACCTCGCAGCTCGAAGCGGCCGATGCGGCTGTTGCCGAACTCGAATCGCAACAAACGATACTGACCTCGAGCATCGATTCCGTCGACTTGGTCCTGTACGGTCAGAATTATGGAACGGCCCTTCCCAGCAATGGCTAATATATGAAGCGGAATCAGCTCGCTCTCGATCTCGAAAACGCGACCAATGAACTACTGAGGGCGTCCAGCGTAAGTCTGCAGCGTGTGCGGGAGATCCTCGCCCGCCGCGCCGCGGTGCTCGCGCGAATTGCCGCCGCCGATCCGGCTTCTTTCACGCCCGACGAACTCGCCAGCTTCCGGACAGCGCTTGGCAAGGGAGCATCCGTTATGGAAAATCTGACTCTGTTGCGCCGTTCCACCGCAATCGAATGGCAGCGTTTGAACCGCCTGCGTACGTCCTCGCTTGCCAAGGATTCCACCATTTCATTCAGCGCATAGAGTGCCCGCTCGAACCACCTCGATACAATAGAGGTGAGAATGGTCAGGGACGGCATTTATTACGGAATCGGCTTGGCGGCAGGTGGCGTGTTTTTATCGGCGCTGCTGTCTCCCGCTTATGGCGCTCCGCTGTTCGTGCTGGCCATCTTCTGCCTCTATTTCTTTCGCGATCCCGACCGCGTGGCGCCTTCCGGCCAGGTTGCGGTCTCACCCGCCGACGGTAAAGTGGTCGCCATCCGGCACGATACGCCGGAAACCACACAGATCAGCATCTTCCTGAACATCTTCGACGTGCACGTGAACCGCTCGCCGATCGCCGGGAAGATCTCGCAGGTCGTCTACCATCATGGCCGGTTTATGCCCGCGAACCGCGCAGCCGCCAGCTCCAGAAACGAACAAAACGTCGTCACCATCGACGCCGGCGACACCACCGTAAAGTTCGCTCAGATCGCGGGACTCATCGCGCGCCGCATCGTGTTCTACAAACAGACCGGCGACGACGTGGGTATCGGCGAACGAGTGGGCCTCATCAAGTTTGGGTCTCGCGTCGACGTCTTCTTCGGCCCCGAATGGGAAATCGCGGTACAAAAAGGAACGCGCGTGTCCGCCGGAACGTCCGTGCTGGCCAAGAGAAAGTGAGTGAATGGCAAACCTGACGTTAAAAGAGCGTTTCATGGGACCACGAACTTCTGGCCGGCGGCCGCGCCGTGCTGCGTACGCGCTGCCCACGTTCTTCACGGCTGGAAACATCTTCCTGGGATTTCTCGCCATCGTCCGCTCGTTTCAAGGCGCCATCTCGGTGAGCCAAGGCAGCCTCGGATCGAATCGTAACTTCGAAGTTGCCGCGGCGGCCATTGGCGTAGCCGTGGTGGCCGATGGACTGGATGGCCGCATCGCCCGCATGACAAACACCGTCAGCGATTTCGGCCGTGAGATGGATTCGCTCGCCGACGTCATCACCTTCGGCATCGCTCCCGCGATTCTCGCCTTTACGTGGGGCGTGCAATTCGTTCCTCCGGATCCCGGTAATCTCTTGCACCGGATTGGCTACTTCCTCAGCTTTTTGTTTCTGCTCTGCGGCGCGGCGCGCCTTGCACGCTTCAACGTCCAGACCAATCCGATTCCGAAGAACCCCGGCCGTCCCGACCGTAAGTATTTCATCGGACTCCCGATTCCAGCGGCCGCCGGAATTGTCGCGGCCATCGTCTTCGCGTGCGATTCGGTCCCCGTGGTGTGGTGGGTGTGGTCGGCGATGTGGCTCCTTCTTCTGGCGATCGTCTCGTTCTTGATGGTCAGCACCTGGCGCTATCCCAGTTTCAAGGACGTTCATTTCATGCAGCCACGCTCGCCGCTGAGCATCATTCTCATCGCGGCATTGATTTATCTGGTCTGGATTTTTCCTCAACCTGTACTCCTCGGACTCTCCGTCACGTACGTAGCTACCGGCATCATGATCCGCGCGGGCGGAATCATTAGGCGGCGTTTCCGGCAGAATCCTCCTCGCCCTGAACCGGAGAGTCAAGTTGGCTGATAAGAAGCCCGCTGTTACCGTGGTAGGCGCGGAATCGCTGCTGGGACGCGAAGTGGTGGACGTCCTCGGCACGCAGAAATTTCCCGCGGATGTGAAACTGGTCTCCGGCGTTGAACCCGACGAACCGGCATCCGCGATCTTGACCGAGCGGGAGGGCGAACCCGTTTTCCTCACCATGCTTCAAGCCGGCGAGTTTATCGGATCGCGGGCCGTCTTGCTGGCGGGAGCTCCCTGGTCCTCGTCGAAGGCCGCGGAGGTTACCAGCGGCCTGCCGAAGGCTCCCGTGTTGATCGATCTCACCGGCGTATTGGAAGATAGTCCCGCGGCGCGCTTGCGTGCGCCCATGGCGGAAGACTCGCGTCCCACTCCTCCCGCGCCAATCTATGTTGTCGCCCACCCGGCGGCCATCGTTCTGGCGGTCTTCTTGAAGCAGCTCGTCAAAGCGGCGCCAATGCGGCGTGTCGTCGCGCAGGTTTTTGAACCCGTCAGCGAGCGCGGTAAGAAAGGTCTCGACGAGCTGCAGCAGCAGACAGTGGGTCTGTTGTCCTTCCAGAAATTGAAGAAGGAAGTGTTCGATACGCAGGTGAGCTTCAATATGCTCCCGGCGTTCGGTTCGGAAGCGCTGCGTTCTTTGGAAGACGTCGAAAACACCGTGGACCGGCATCTCGCCACGTTGCTATCGTCACAACCGGCGATTCCTTTACCGTCGCTCCGCGTGGTGCACGCTCCCGTATTTCACGGCTACAGTTTCTCGCTGTGGATCGAGTTCGAGAGCCGGCCGTCTGTGGAAACCATCGCTGCCGCCATAGCCGGTCCGCGCGTCGACGTTCGCAGCAAGGATGAAGAGCCGCCCTCGAACGTCGGCGTGGCCGGGCAGAGTGGGGTCGCGGTAGGATCTATCGTGCCCGACAGGAACGATCCGCGCGCCTGCTGGTTCTGGATAGCCGCCGATAATCTGCGGATTACCGCGGACAATGCCCTGGAGGTTGCACGTGAACTGTTCGAGTAGCGCCCTCGCAGTGGCGTGTTTGAGTATCGCCAGCGCAGGCTGCGGCTATCGCATCTCCGGCAAAGGCGAGACTCTGCCGAAGACGCTTCATACCATCGCGATTCCCACGTTCGGAAACATAACCGTCCGCTATAAACTCTCGGACCGTCTGCCGCAAGCAATCGCGCAGGAGTTCACGACGCGCACTCGCTACCAGGTGATTAACGATGCTGGCCAGGCGGACGCGATTCTCAACGGAACGGTGATTAACTTCGTCGCCTTCCCCATCATTTTCGATCAGGCAACCGGCCGCGCCACGGCGCTTCAAGTCGCCGTCGCGATGAACATCACACTTACGGAACGGGCTACCGGAAAGGTTCTGTATACCCGCCCGTATTTTGAAATGAAGCAGCGCTATGAGATCAGCATCGATCCGGAGAAATATTTTGAAGAGAGCGACACAGCGCTCGACCGTTTGTGTCACGATACCGCCCGCCAGATTGTCTCCGCCATCCTGGAGGCTTTCTGACGCCGGAACAATTTCTGCAGCGCGTTTCGAAGAACGGCCCCGCTCCGGTCTACCTGTTCCTCGGACCGGAAACGTATCGGCGCGGCGCCTGCCGCAAAGCGCTATTGGAACGTACGCCGCAAATGGATCGCTTCGATCTCGACGACACGAATTTCAGCGCCGTTTTGGACGACGCGCGCTCCATGTCGCTGTTCGCCTCCGAGCGGGTGATCTGGGTGTCGGGCGCGGAGGAGGTCCTGCCCCGCAGCCGGGCTGCCGACGCCGGCCAAGCGGACATGGCGAATCTTGCGGCGTATCTCCGTCGTCCAACGCCCGGCGTCGTTCTGGTGTTCGATTGCAGCCGCTTCGAATTCGATAACGAAGATAAAACGAAAATCGAGCGCGTCCAGAAATTTTATGGCGCGGTTGCCGATCAGGTTGAGTTCCGGCCTTTCTCTTCCGACGCCGCGCGGCAACTCGCGAAGGATCTGGCGCTAGCCTCGGGACTGAACATCGGATTGCCGGAAATCGGGCTGCTGGTGGAAGCGCTGGCGTCGGATGCGAGCCGCATCGCCGTCGAAATCGAGAAACTGGCGCTCTACGCCGGCCGCGATCGCAAAATCACGCCCGAGGATATTTCGCTGCTGGTTCCCAACGCCCGCGAATCGACAATATTTGCATTGGTAGCCGCGCTAGGCCGTGGCGACCGCAAGCGTTCACTCGACAGTCTCGACGCCCTGTTTCGCGAAGGCGAGTATCTGCCGCTCGCGCTCACGCTTCTGGCCACGCAATTCCGGCTGGCCCTGGTAGCGCAAGAGGCCAATTTGCGAAACGCCGGCCAGGTGCAAAACTATTTCACACGCCAGGGAATCCGAATTTGGCGGGACCGCGCCGATCAAGTCTGCCAGACTGTTGGTGCATTTTCCAAAGAAAAATTGCAGGCTTGTATCGAGAAAGTTTTCTGGGCGGACAAGGCTTTGCGCGATGCGCGCCCCGACGACCGCCTTGTGATGGAAGAACTGGTTCTCGAACTGACGCGCTAAGCGGGCGCGCCGGCGAGCGCCTTCAGGCGTCCGGTGAGGCGGCTCTTATAGCGTGCCGCAGTGTTCTGTTTGATAATTCCCCAGCGAGCTGCGCGGTCGAGAATAGAAAATGTTTCCGGAACCAGCTTTTGCGCGATGCTGGCGTCTTTATGCTCCAGCGCGCGGCGCATGGTTCGGATCTGGTGACGAAGACGGGATTTCCGCATGCGGTTGATCTCGGTCCGCCGCTTCGTGATTCGCACCCGCTTGATAGCGGAGATAGTGTTAGCCATCGATTAACTAAATTCCTTACAGTGGTATGCAGGTACTAGGATAGCAGCAGGCGCGGTTAGCCCGCAATCCCGAGGTAGCGGAAGCCGCAGCGTCCCAGCCGGACACGGTCGAGAGCGTTCCTTCCGTCCAGCAGGATCGGCGATCGCATCCTCGATGCCAGCGTGTCCCATTCCATCTCCCGGTACTGCGGCCACTCCGTCACGAGGACCACGGCATCGGCGTCGTCAACGACCTCTTCCGGCGATTCGCAGCAGATGACGCCCAATTGCCCATGCTCCTGTTGAAAACGTTCCATGGCAACCGGGTCGTGCGCCTTCACCTTGCAGCCGCGGTCGATGAGCTTCTTCGCGATTTCGATGGCGGGAGCGTCGCGAAGATCGTCTGTGTTCGGCTTGAACGCCAGACCCAGCAGCCCGATGGTCCGGCCTTTCAGAATCTTCAACTCGCCGAGCAGCTTCTCGACGACGCGCTCCTTTTGCCGGCGGTTGATCTCGCGCGCCGATTCTACGATCGGCATGGTCAGCCCGTACTCCGCGGCGGTCGCAACCAACGCCGCAGTGTCCTTACCGAAGCACGATCCGCCCCAGCCGATGCCGGCCTGCAAAAATCGCGTGCCGATGCGAGCATCAAGGCCCATGCCGCGCGCCACCTGGACGATATCCGCGCCGACCTTCTCGGCGAGCTGCCCGATTTCGTTGATGTAGCTAATCTTAAGCGCGAGGAAAGCGTTGGCCGCGTACTTGATCAGCTCAGCTGAAGCAAGATCGGTGGAGATCAAGGGCACCGCGCCGACGTCTTCCGGCCGCGGCATGAACGCCGGCGCCGTGAAACTTTGGTCCAGGATGGGCCGATAGAGCGTATATAAGGTCTCGAGCGCGTGGGCGTTGTCCGACCCGATGACCACGCGGTCGGGATAGAGCGTGTCGTTGAGCGCCGTGCCTTCGCGCAAAAATTCCGGATTCGACGCGACGGAGAATTGCTTGTCCGATTTGTGCCCATGCGCTTTTTCGTAAGACTCGCGCATGAGCGATCCAACCCAATTCCCACTTCCGATAGGCACCGTCGATTTGTTGACGACCACGGTGAACTCCCCGTCGAAATGCTCGCCGACCCCTTGCGCGGCGGCACTGAGGTATTTGAGATCCGGACTGCCCGTTGCCGAGGACGGCGTACCTACCGCGATAAATATAACGTCGGCGTCCGGAACGCCTTTGGCGTAGTCGGTCTCAAATCGAAGGTTATTTTGAGCCTCGGCGATGAGGTCGGTGAGAAATGGTTCGTAAATCGGTATGTGACCTGAGCAGAGCATTTCGATCTTACGTTTGTCGGCATCGATACAGGCGACTTGATGTCCGAGGTACGCAAGGCAAGCTCCGGTCGTAAGACCGACATAGCCGGTTCCAATAATGCAAACTTTCATAGCAATATTCACCGTATCAGAAAGGCGCGGCGCGGTGGGGTTGCTTGTCTGACGATCTTGATGCCAAACTGGATGCATCATGAGCATCCGAACGACGGTGACACTCGATGACGATGTCGTGGCCCGCGTGAAGCTTGAGGCCCAGTCTCGAGGAGCGTCGTTCCGGGACACCTTAAATGACCTGTTGCGCACGGCTCTGTTGGGTGTCGATAACAAGCGGCGACGCCGTACGCTCAAAATCAAACCCACCCACATGGGACACAAACCGGGGTTGAACTACGACAGCATCGAGTCGCTTCTGGAGTACGGCGAAGGCGAACAGCACCGGTGACCATCCTTGACGCCAATGTGCTGCTGTACGCCTATAACGCCGATGCTCCACAGCATGGGGCAGCGTCACAGTGGGTAGTGAATCTATTCAAGGGCGCCGAATTGATCGGAATACCGTGGGTGACGATTTGGGCGTTTGTCCGCATAAGCACAAATTCCAGAGTGTTCGTCAATCCGCGAGCTGCGAAGGAAGCCTTCGCAATCGTCGGCGAATGGCTGGCGCAACCCGGCGTGGTCGCGCTCCATCCCGGACCACGTCATGCGGAGATTCTGGAGAAACTCGTCAGTGATTATGGCGCAATCGGCCCGCTGATAACGGACGCTGTTCTTGCGGCACTAGCGATTGAAAACGGAGCTTCGCTGGCGTCGACGGATCAGGACTTCCGGCGCTTTCCGGATGTGCGGTGGGTAAATCCGCTGAGCGTGTAGCGCGCACGGGGAGCAAGTTTGCTTTTGTCAGTGAAGAACGTCAGATCCCGTCGGCATATTGCGGTCACAACGGAACGCGCGTTTTGGGAAATGTCCCCACGCCGCGTTAAGCTGCACTCACCGGTTCCCAGAGCTCAATTGGATTTCCCTCCGGATCATGCAGCCGGGCAAAACGTCCGTTCGGATACTTCTCCCGATCAACCTCCACGGCAACATTGGAAGCTCGCAACTGTGCAACCATGGCATCCAGACTACGAACGCGAAAGTTCACGATCCAAGCTTGTTGCGGCGAGCCAAAGTACTTCGTGCCCATGGGAAACGGACAAAAGACGGTCGGGCCCGCGGACTGCTGCCACACTGGCTTTCCATGGGCCTTCGGCGCCAGCTCGATACCGAGATGGATCCGATACCAGCGCGCCAATTCATCGGGATCATGGCTCCGGAAGAACAGTCCACCAATACCCAGAACGCGTTCTTTGGGTTGCTGCACGTTTGCCTCCTGCGCCTCCGACGGCACAGCGGCCGCTCCGCCAATCAGCATTAAGAGCTTTCTGCGGTCATCTATTGACATTCAGTTTCGCGCCTCCCCAATCGAAGTATACGTAAGAAGGCAATCGGCGTCAGGACGCATCGGGTTCGTGTCGCCTGTTTGTCCCGCCACATTTGCAATCGTCGTCTCACAAAGGTCCTTTGCGGGTGATCTGCGAACTTGCCGAAAAGCCGACCCTCGGGGAATCGCGAACGGGAACACGGATCAAGCTTGAAGAAACTCAAGCGAAGCGCGTTTCTCAATACTTATCGGTCTCAAGGGATATCTTCGTCATTCCGAGCGGGTTGGCGCGTTCTGGAACGGGAGAGTCGGCCACGTCATCGAATGCTCGGATGAGTCCCCGATCGCAGAGGCTGTAATAGGAACAAGGCTTGGTTTCCACGCTTTAAGGCCTGATACTGTACCTTCCATGCTCGGACGTCGCCATCGTGATTGAGGTAAAGCTGTTCCTCTCCAGAGGTACCGGCGCACGCCGCGTGAATGAGGGACTTCAGTGAATCATCGAGGAGGTCTAAACGGCCCTTTTTCATGCGTCCATGAGCCCACGTAATCTTGCCTGATTCCACACCGAAAACCGATACGCCAGCAAGCTCTGCGCACCGGATAGCAGTTGTCGATAACGAGGTCTGGAATTCTCTGGATATGGCGAACACGTCTTCCATGGACAGATTCGGAGGGAGTCGCTTGGCGAATACATCGCGCGGCATC
>JBEKUT010000040.1:0-25632 GCA_049514735.1 Bryobacteraceae bacterium | reverse complement strand
CCCAACTACCTTGCGCCACGTCAACTTCTCCTGCCCCGTGATCGCCGCGAGTAATAACACTTGCACCGGAGTCAGACCGATCAGAATGGCCGAGTGAGCCACGCTTGTACGGCTTAAACCCAGAACAAAGAACACCTGGTTCAAAGCCACACCGCCTACTCCCAAGACCAGCAGCAACAGACCTTCGCGAAAATTCCACTTACTCGCATGGCGACGCCGCAACAAATAAAGCGGCAGAATCACGACGCCCGCAATCGCAGTGCGAAAAGTCGCCAGCAACACGGGAGGAAACTCCCGTAATGCGATCTTCCCCATGACGTAGTTCAGAGACCAGAAAAAGACCATCAGCGTCAGCAGCCAGTAAATGCGGCTATGTGACGGCTCATTCGGATTCGCACTTCGTTCCAGGACGAGCGCGTCGGTCGACGCCATGCTCATTACGCGATTACTTCCTCGCGTAGTTTGATACTGGCGATATAATCGCTGTCTAACTCGTATCCGAATCCCGGATCGTCGCGAATTTCGATGGTCCCATAAGGAGTCGTCTCTACCGGAGGCACGATGATATCGCGCGCCCAGTAACGCTTACTCGCCGACACGTCGCCAGGCAAAACAAAATTCGGCAGGGTCGATAAAGCAATGTTGTGCGCCCGTCCGATTCCTGCCTCCAGCATTCCGCCGCACCACACCGGAACATGAGCCGCCTGCGCCACGTCGTGTACCCGCCTCGCCTCCGCAAACCCGCCCACGCGTCCCAGCTTGATATTGATAATCTGGCAAGCGCCCATATCGATCGCCTGCTTCGCCTGATGCGCCGACCGAATGCACTCGTCGAGACAGACCGGAGTCTGCAACTTCATCTGCAGCTTCGCGTGATCGATGATCTCGTCATGACCCAGCGGCTGCTCGATCATCATGAGATTGAACTCGTCGAGCTCTTTCAACCGCTCTGTATCGGCCAGCGTGTATGCCGAATTCGCGTCGGCCATCAGCGCGATGTTTGGAAAGCGCTCCCGCACTTGGCCGACAACATCGACGTCCCATCCCGGCTTGATCTTCATCTTGATGCGCTGGTATCCGGCCGCCAATTCCCTCTCGATCTTCCTCAGCAGTTGCGGCACGGAATCCTGAATGCCGATCGAAACGCCGCATGGTATTTCGCGCCGCGCTCCACCGCCGATCGCTTTCCACAACGGCTGTCCCTTGATGCGCGCCTGCAAATCCCAGATCGCCGCCTCCAGACCCCCGCGAGCCATGTTGTGTCCGCGGATGTGAGCCGTCCGCGCGCCCGCCGCCGTGGCATCTTCGAGCTCGAAATTCAGCAAACGAGGCCCGGCATAATCGCGCAGAATCAGCCACGCCGATTCCGTCCACTCCTCGTTATAAAAAGGATTCTCGCCGCAGGTGACTTCGCCCCACCCCGAGACGCCATCGCTCATCGCCTCCACCAGGATGATGTCCCGCTCCGTCGTTCGTCCGAAACTCGTCTCGAAGAAATGCACCAAAGGCATCCGGATCTGGTGCAGAACGATTCTGTCTAAGCTGATTCCCATTTCCCCAGTAGATACGTTCCGGCATCGTCGGACCGTTCGAAACCGATCACGGCCAACCCCTTGCCGAATTGCTCGAGAAACTGCTCGCTGATCCGCAGTTGAATCTCTCTCGCGCGCTTGTAGTCATTGGTGCGGATCTCGGCGATGTCCGCCGGAACCGAAATGCGAACTTCCGTTGGGTTGCGTTCAAACGGCTGCTTATTAATGATGGCCTCAACCCGCGGACTCGCCACCCACCATTCGGCGATACACCGGTCCGTCGGCAACCCTCCATGCAAGTGGCTCGATGTTGTTCCGTATTGATTCAGAACGTAGCGCCGCACGATGGCGCCCAGCCGCTCCACGTTGAAAAATGCGTTCTTGATCTCCAGCGGATCGAACGTCCATTCGATCAAAGGAATTTCGCGCTGCAGCGCTTCCTGTCGTTGCGCGAGTTTCAATTTGCGCCCCACTCCAGCGTTCCGATACTCCGGCAGAACGCCCAGCATGTGGCTGTGCAGATAATATTTCCCGCCAGGCTTCAGCCCTGGAATCGCAAGACAGAATCCGATCATACGGTCGCCGTCGTAAGCTCCGAACGCGTGCCCGCCGACCTTCGTCGCCACCACGAACAGGCGCACCGGAAGCAGTTCGATATCTTCGAATCCCCAGATCTTCTGCTGCAAACGCACCGCCTCTACAAACTGCGCGTGCGTGGTCAGTTGGCGGGCTTCGATCATTCCTTCGCCTTGGCACTTTGCCAAAGCGCTTCCATCTCCTCCAGACTCGCGCCCGGTAAAGTTGCGTTGCTCTCCACGTGCGAAAATCGCCGCCGGAACTTCGCATTGGTTTTGCGCAGCGCCTGTTCCGGATCGACTTTCAAATGCCGCGCCACGTTGACTAGCGCGAACAGGATGTCGCCGATCTCGCCCTCCTGCTCTTCGCGCGATTCACCCTTGCGAGCCTCGGCCAATTCATCCAGTTCTTCGTGAAGTTTATCGACAACCTGGTCGGTGTTTTCCCAGTCGAACCCGACCGCGGCCACTTTGGACGAAATCTGCTGCGCTTCCAATAATGCCGGAATGTTGCGCGGGATCGAGGCCAGGATGCTTTTCGGCGCTTCGCCGCGGCTCTTTTTCTCCTCCGCCTTGATCTCGTCCCAGCGCTTCTTTACGTCGTCGGCTGTTTTGGCATCGCCGGCCGCGAAGATGTGCGGATGCCGCCGCACCAGTTTTTCATTGATCGCGTCGATCGAATCGGCGATCGAGAACTTCCCTTCCTCGCTCGCCATCTGCGCGAAAAACACCGCCTGCAGCAGCAGATCGCCCAGCTCCTCAGCGAGCCCCTGCCAGTTCCGCGCGTCGATCGCTTCCAGAACTTCGTAGGTCTCTTCTAATAGATACGGTTTAATGGTGTCGAACGTTTGCTCGCGGTCCCACGGACAACCGCCAGGCGAGCGTAACCGGTCCATGATCTCGACCAGACGCTCGAATTTCCGGCCGCTTGATTCTGTTTCCTCCGTTGACACCGAAATTTCAATTTAGCATGTGGACCGTCAATCCTCGCTGAGCCGCTTCTCATACTCCGCTTCGAGATCGCTGAAGATAGTCCAGAACGGCAGCGATGACATTGCCAGCAGATGATTCAGCAGGATGGTGAGATGACTGTGCCAGCCGCCCGCAACGCCTTTCATCATCTGACGATTGGCCAAGCGCCGGTGAGTTACGACGAGATGCACCTGGTCGCCCTGCGGAGTAAGCTCAAACGTGACTTCGGAGTTTCCAGGATCGCCCCACGTGAGGCTCAGGAGCCGCGGCGGATCGAAGCGCGTGATCTCCCCGATTTGCGTCTTCCCTGCCTCGTATTGTTTGAACCGATCCGGCGTCGGCGCCTTCTGCGTGTCCAGATTCGAGTGACGAAACGTCAACTCAACGCGTCCGCCTACGTGGAGTTCCATCGGGCCCGAAGCGAGCCATGTTCCGCGCTTCTTTGAGTCAGTTATATAATCCCAGACGCGCTCGATGGGGCCGGGAAGTAATCGCTCGATGCGCACCTCGTTCGGGCCCGTGACAACGGCATAATCGTTCATCGTTTTCTCCTTGTCTTCGATTTTTCAGAAGGCCGGCGCAGCTCGCGCTCCAGCGCGTCGAGCCGATCGGTCCAGAACTGCTCGTAAAAGCGCAGCCATTCGAATGCTTCCGCCAGACGCCGCGGCTGCAGGCGGCACATATGCGTCCGTCCCGAAACGGTCCTTTGAATCAAGCCGGCCGTTTCCAAGACCTTGACGTGCTTCGATGCGCCCGCGAACGACATTTGAAAAGGCGCCGCCAGTTCTCCGATGCTTCGTTCTCCTTCGGCCAGCGTCCGCAGCATCTCGCGGCGCGTAGGTTCCGAAAGGGCATGGAACACGGCGTCGAGATCTTCAACCATCTGGTTTAATATTGAACCGCAAAGACCGCAGCTTGTCAACAGCGTGGCTTACCATGATATTTATGAGCGATTCGGATTATCCGCTTCCACCGGCAACATTCGAGTTTCTTACCATTTCGCTGAAGACCCAGGCCGAGATGCAACTCGGCTTGCTGCACTTCGGCGAAGAAAAGGATCGCCCCAAAGCGGACCTGCGCGGGGCGCGGCACATCATCGATATGCTCTCGATGATCGAGGAAAAGACCAGGGGCAATCTCAGCATGGAAGAACAGCGCCTGATCGAAAATTCGCTGACCGAGCTGCGCTTCCGCTTTGTTCAGACGATGGAGCAGGCGAAGAAAGAGCCTGCCTCGCCGGAACCGCCGCCCGTTGAAGAAAAGGCTGAAGAAAAAGCGGAGCAACCTGCCGAATAGCATGGCGGCGGATTCGCTCAGCATCACGGTGCTGGGTTCTGGGACCAGTGTCGGCGTTCCCACCATTGGCTGCCCTTGCGCGGTCTGCCATTCGGAAGATCCCCACGACAATCGTTTGCGGCCGTCGATTCTGGTGAACTACAACGGGCGCGGAATTCTGATCGACACCACGCCGGATTTTCGCCAGCAGGCGCTCCGCTTCAAGATCGAGCGGGTTGACGCCATCCTGTTCACCCACGCCCACGCCGACCACATCATGGGGCTCGACGATGTACGGCCCTTCAATTTTTTCCAGGGCGGCGTCATACCGATTTACGGTTCGGCGCAGACGCTCGAAAACATTGAGCGGTCTTTTCGTTATATTTTCGACCGCAATGAGTCCGAATCGTCGCGCCCGCGGCTGACGCCGCAGCCATTCGGTACCGAGCAGTTTGACGTTTTCGGACTTCCCTTCACACCGATTCGTCTTTGTCACGGCAGAGGCACCGTGCACGGCTTTCGTTTCGGCCCCGCCGCTTACCTGACCGACCACAGCGACATACCGCCGGAATCGATGGAGCGGCTCAAGGGACTCGACGTTTTATTCCTCGACGCGCTGCGTCACCGGCCGCATCCCACGCACTCTACCGTGGAGCGGTCTATACAAAGCGTCGCGGAGCTGAAACCCAAGGACGCGTATTTCACCCATATCTGTCACGACCTGCCTCATGCCGAGACCGAAAAAACGCTGCCGCCCCACGTTCATCTGGCGTATGACGGGCTCGAGTTGCAGGTGGCGCTTCCGCACGCATGAAGACCGCGCTCACCATCGGCAACTTCGACGGCCTTCATTTGGGACACCAGCAGCTCATCCAGCGCGTCCTTGAATTTTCCCGCGAGCATGACTTGACGCCGGCCCTGCTGACTTTCGATCCGCATCCTACCAGAGTGGTCGCGCCGGATCGCGCGCCGAAGCTCCTCACGAATCTCGACCGGCGCAAAGACCTGATTCATGCCGCCGGTATCGAACACATTGAGGTGCTGCCGTTCACCCCGGAACTGGCAAAGCTCACGCCGCGCGAGTTCATTGAACAGATCCTGGTCGGGAAGCTGCGCGCCCGTGCGGTGGTTGTTGGCGATAACTTCCGGTTCGGAAACAAAGCGGCCGGCGATGTTTACCTGCTCAAAGAGGTGGGACGCGAGTTCGGTTTCGACACCGACGTCCTCCACGCCGTCTCGTGGCGCGGGGCCGTGATTTCGAGCAGTGCAATCCGCGCGCGCGTCCAAGCGGGCGAGGTGTCGCGGGCATGCCGGATGCTGGGCCGCCCTTACTGTCTCGAAGGCGAAGTGGTGCGCGGGCATGGGGTCGGGAAAAAACAGACGGTGCCCACGCTGAACCTTGCGACGCAAGCCGAAGTGCTGCCCGCGCCTGGCGTCTACGTGACCCGGACCAGCGAACTCGGTTCCTCGAGCCGCTGGCGTTCGGTGACCAACATCGGCTACCGTCCCACTTTCGGCGACGACAATCGACTCAGCATCGAGACCTTTCTTCTCGACTCCTTGGACGGCGCAACGCCGCACGAGATTCGCGTGGAGTTCCTGAAGCGCCTGCGCGAAGAACGCAAGTTCGAAAGTGCCGAGGCTCTGAAGGCGCAGATCATGCGCGACGTGAGCCGGGCGCAGCGGCTTTTCAGGAATCTCGAAGTTCTATACTGAAAGTAGATTTCTAGAACCAAGGAGAGTTATGCAATTATCGAACGGCAAGCTCCGCAACATGAATGCGCTGGCGAACAAAAATGGTATCATCACCGCCGCTGCGATGGACCAACGAGGCAGTCTGCAAAAATCGATCGCCGCCGGCAAGGGTATCGACGCGAAAGAAGTGACGCCGGAGATGATGGCAGAATTCAAGGGCGCTGTGGTGAAGGTGTTGACCCCCCATGCGAGCGCCATTCTGCTCGATCCTGAATTCAGTCTGGGCGTTCTCAGCCTGCGCGACAAGAATTGCGGCCTGCTGCTTGCCTACGAGTTGACCGGCTACGATTACTCGAAGCCCGGCCGTCTGCCGGACCTGCTCCCGCATGTTTCGGTGAAGCGCATTGTCGATTGGGGCGCTAATGCCGTCAAGATTCTGCTGTACTACGCGCCGTTCGACGACAAGAACATCAACGATATTAAGCACGCTTTTATCGAGAGGATCGGCGCGGAATGCGAATCCAATGAGATTCCGTTCTTCTGCGAATTCATTGCTTACGATCCCAAAGGCGGCGATGAGAAGGGCCTGGAATTCGCGAAGATGAAGCCTAAGGCCGTGATCGCCTATATGGAAGAGTTCTCGAAGCAGCAATATAAGATCGACATTTTGAAGGTGGAAGTGCCCATCAACGCGAACTATGTCGAAGGCAGCAGCGTGTACAAGGGCGAGAAGGCTTACACGCGCGCCGAGGCGCTGGGTTATTTCCGCCAGGCGTCCGACGTTGCGAAGAAGCCGTTCATTTATCTGAGCGCCGGCGTGAGCAACGCGCAGTTTGTCGAATCGTTGAACATGGCGAGCGAAGCAGGCACCGATTATTCCGGCGTCCTGTGCGGCCGCGCGACTTGGAAGGAAGGCATTCCGGTCTACGCGAAGCAGGGCGTGAAGGCGCTGGAAGATTGGCTTTCGACGGAAGGCGTCAAGAACATCAACGCCGTGAACGCCGCGACCAAGTCGGCGAAGCCGTGGTACGCCAAGGCCGGCGTGGCTGTCCACGCCTAGAATTATCGGGGTGAGTTTTGGGGCAGCGCGGCTACGCGTTGCCCGTTAAGCGCATTCGAGAGGGTCGTGCTCGAAACGGCACGATGTCCAGTTGGGAGAAGAACCGCGTTCGGGAGCCAGGACGCCCAACTCAAAGCGCCCGGTACGCAGATGACGATGCGAACAAACTCTCGTTCTGAGCCCTCGGCGAAGCGATTCGATCAGGCTATCGCCGCCTTGGATGACCCGAAGAATGAGCCCCTGCGATGGCTGCTGTGCGACGCGCTTCGGCAGCACGTGGCAACAACAATCGGTCTGCATTTTCTCCTCGAGGCGTTGGCCGAACCGGAGCGCCGGTCGTTCCTCGCCGATTGGAATGCATGGTGCAAGTGCAGCTCTCAGAGGACTCGGTTGAAGCGGTTCAACTGAACCGCGCCAATCCGTCCCCTGACGATGCCCGGCGGCTTGCATTGGAGCTCTTTCGGGAAGACAGGGTCTCTCTTGACCGGGCGGCTGAACTTTGCCAGACGCCGCTTGAGGCGTTCTTGGATTTTGCAGGACAGCGTCAGGTTCCGTTGCATTATGGCGTCGCGGAACTTGAAGAAGACCGCGCCGCTATGCAGCGTTTCCGGCAGTGAAAGTCGTTTCGAACGCTTCTGCCCCGATCCACTTTTGCACTCACCGCACTGAACTCTGCGATGATGAAGTTGACGGTCGGAGTTGGTTGAGTGAGTCACCCGATGACAATCAACGTCAAACCTGAAACAGAGCAACTGGTTCAAGAAGAGATCCAGAACGGCCACTTCAGATCAGTGGACGACATTATTGTCGAAGGTGTTCAGGCCTGGCGCGACAAACACCGGTCGAAAGAGATCGGGTTAGAGCAGCGGCGCAAAGCGGTTGAGGACGCGCTCGCGTTCGCAACGCACAAGGCGATTCCCCTGGGCGATATCTTAATCAAGGACCTCATTCACGAAGGCCATCGGTTGTGAGCCAGTGGATCGTCGATGCTTCGATTACCCTCGGCTGGTACCTGAAAGACGAGGGCGACCGGACCTACAATCTTGAAGTTCTCGCAGGCTTGAGGACGAACGAGGCGCTGGTTCCCTTCCTTTGGACCTACGAAGTGGCGAACGGCCTTGTGATGGCCCAACGGCGAAAACGATTGGCGGACTCGGACATCACGACGATTCTGGGAAGTCTGAGAACGCTCCCCATCACGGTCGATTCGCCCGATGCCGACAAGGTATTGCGATTGCCGGTCCTGGCGATCAAGCACCGCTTGACGGCGTACGATAGCGCCTACATCGAACTGGCGCTCCGGCTCAAACTTCCGCTCGCAACCAAGGATGGTGCTAGAAACAGGCAATGAGTTTCTTGGGCATCGAGACGGTTAAACCTTAGCGGGCGCGGCCCCTCGGCATGTAACGCCGCCGGATTTGGTCTGTGATTCAGAACTAATGTCTGACCTGTATGGTGTGGTGGCATGCACGGTGGCGCAGAAGACGCGCGAGATCGGCATTCGCACGGGTCCGGGGGCGCTTCGCGGCGACGTGTTCTGGATGGTGCTGGAGATGCGGGTGGGGTGACAGCGGTGGGAATTGCGACCGGCTTGATGCTCAGCGCGGCGGCGACACGGCGGCTGCTCGAGTGCGTATGTGAAATATCGTTTCTCGATCGATATGGCGTCTCTCAAGTCCGAGTAGATGCCGCCGCCGTCGGGCATCCTGCTCCCACCGATCTCTGAACATGGCGAGCGAAGCAGGCACGGATTATTCGGCGTCCTGTGCGGCCGCGCGACCTGGAAAGAAGGCATTCCGGTGTACGCCAAGCAGGGCGTGGATCTCAGGCAGTTGGCGGTTCAGACCGAGCGCGATCAGCCAGGGCGCCATCAACGCGACGATCAACGTCAGCAGGTAACGTCCGTTGTCGAGCTGGCTCGTCGAGAAGTTGAAAACCCCAACAAATAACGCCGCCGGAATACGCTCGGGGTCGAGGATCCAGCCAGCGCACGAGGCGTGCAGGATAATCTCGAACACATCGTTTCTCCCGGCGTTTATTTGTCCGTCGCGATATAGGGGTGCACCATTTTGGCCGGATCTACGATGCTGTCAAATTCAGCCTCCGTCACAAAGCCGAGCTTCAGGGCCGCGTCCTTTAACGTGAGATCGTTGTCCATCGCGTAGTGCGCAATCTTCGAGGCTTTGTCGTAGCCGATCACCGGCGAGAGCGCCGTCACCAGCATCAGAGAACGGTCCACGTATTCCTTAATTTTCTTGAGATTCGGCTTGACGCCCTCGACGAGGAATTTGCGGAAGTTCGTACACCCGTCCGTCAAGATCGTGATGGAATACGTGATGTTGAAAATGATGAGCGGCTTGTAAACGTTCATCTCGAGGTAGCCGCCGGCGCCGCCGAAGCCCACCGCGACGTCGTTCGCCATCACCTGCACGGCGATCATCGTCAGGGCCTCAGCCTGCGTCGGGTTCACTTTACCCGGCATGATGGAGGAGCCTGGTTCGTTCTCCGGAATCGACAACTCGGCGAAGCCGGCGCGCGGACCACAGGACATGAGCCGGATGTCGTTAGCGATTTTGTACAGTGAGACGGCGAGTGTGCGCAACGTTCCGGAAAGCTGCACCAGGGCGTCGTGCGCACCTTGCACTGTGAATTTGTTCGGTGCAGTGACGAACGGCAGACTCGTCAGTTTGGCGATCTCAGCCGCGGCCGCTTCGCCAAATCCGGGCGCGGCGTTGATGCCGGTGCCCACCGCGGTACCACCCAACGCCAATCGATAAACGCCGGTCAGGGCGGCTTCAACCCGGTCGAGGTTATCCGCGAGCATGCCCGCATAGCCGGACCATTCCTGCCCGAGTGTGATGGGCGTGGCGTCCTGCATGTGGGTGCGGCCGATCTTGACGATGTCCGCCCACTCTTCCGCTTTCGCGGCGATCGCATCGTGCAGCGCCTTCACAGCCGGAATCAACCTCTGCTTCACATTCATCGCGGACGCGATGTACATCGCCGAAGGAAAAGAGTCGTTGGACGACTGCGACATATTGACATGGTCGTTCGGGTGGACCGGCGTCTTGCTTCCGAGCGGCGTGCCGCCGAGCTGGCAACAGCGGTTCGCAATCACCTCATTCACGTTCATATTGAACTGCGTGCCGCTGCCCGTCATCCAGACGTGCAGCGGAAACATGTCGTGATGCCGGCCGCCCAGGATTTCGTCACAGACCTGAACAATCAATCCGTGACACCGATCGTCGAGGCGCTGCCCGGCGTGATTGGCATTGGCGGACGCTTTCTTTAAGATCGCGTACGCGGTAATCATTTCGCGCGGTATCAGATCCGCGCCGATGCTGAAATGCTCCACCGAACGCTGTGTCTGCGCGCCCCACAGTTTGTCCGCGGGAACCTTCACTTCGCCGAGGCTATCTGTTTCCGTGCGAAACGTTATCCGGTCAGTCGATATTGCGGCCATTTCGAACTCCTTAAAAACGAACGAAGCAGGTTAGCTGCCAGACCATTGCAACCAGCGTCAATATGGAAACCTGTAATCTTAGGATACGATCATGATTCACACCGTCACAATTCAACTATCTACTAGCTTCCGCTAATGAGTAGAGTAGTGTCATGGATGCGGAAGACTTTCGAAGGATTGCTCTGAGCCTGGAAGGGGCCGAAGAGGGTTCGCACATGGGAGCAGTGGATTTTCGTGTGGGCGGGAGAATTTTTGCGACGCTCGCTTCCCAAAGTCAAGGCTATGGGAATCTCATGCTGACGCCGGAACAACAGGCGGCATTCGTCGAGGAATTGCCGGAGGTTTTCGTGCCGATCGCCGGTGGATGGGGACGGATGGGCAGTACCCATATTCGCCTGGCTGCCACGAATGAGGACGTGCTGACCGGCGCATTGCGCACGGCATGGAAGATTCGGATTGAAAAGAACTCCAAGCCAGGACGAAAGAGCGGAGCCAAGAAAATACGCGCGAAACGTTGAGCATTGCGGACTACCAGCGGCCTCGCGTCTTACCGGCCAAGAACGCACAGGAAGTTGGGATGGGACAGGCGTCGCACTTCGGATTCGTCCGTTTGCAGATTAATTGCCCGTGACATTTTAGAAGCAGGTACGCCCGCATTCGCGCGTCGAAGTCGGCGGGCGTCCCGGCCTCAATCGTTTGCTGCGCCTCGTTGTAGGTCTGGCCGTAGTTCTCACGTTCTCGTCCGGCTTGTATGCGAACCAGAACATGAACGCAGTTCGATGGTACAGCGGCCACTGGGGCGATGCCGGCGAAAAGTAAAATGCGATCGGCGCCAGGGTTTCCAATACCCGGAAATTTCTTGAGCGTAGCGCGAGCTTGGGCGATTGATAGTTCCCTAAGTCCGGCCGACAGATCGCCGCCGAATTGCCTCTGAACACGATCCGCAATTTCCCGCAGCCGCAGCGCTCTTAACTCCGGGACCATTCCACCCGGTTTCAAAGCCGCGGCGAGTTCCTTAGGAGTTGCCTCAAGCAGCCTGGCGGGGTCCACGCCGATGCCGTTGGTCAATGATTCCCAGCCCCTCGCGCAAGCGGAATCGCTGGCAGGATATCCGCAATGCCACCATACCAGGAAGAGATACGGATCGGTAGGCCAGTTTGGAGCCTGCGGGCCGTGAAAGGCTTCAAGCTTGTGAAGGAGTTCGGAGATCGCGAACACAGTTTTCTTTAGGCTACGACGTTGTCCTGTCGCCGTAGTGTATAACAGAACGGTAGGAGCACCGATGAAAATAAAGAAAGCCCTGAAGAAGCTCGACAAAGCGGAATCGCTGCTGTCCAGCATTATCGATGAGTACGATACCGCTGAGGAGCCGCGTCTGAAAGAAGCGCTTGCGGCGGCGAAGGAATCCCTGGTTCGTGCCAAAGACATGGTGAATCACACGAGTGCCGCGGAGTCCAAGACCGCCAGAAAATCGGCAGGCAAGGCCAGCGCCGATGCGCCTCACGCAACCGAGTCGCGGGAGCGGCGCAAGGTCCGGGTCGCGGCCGCAGCGGGGCAGTAAGACGGCGCGCTAGAGCGTCAACTACTTGCAAAGCTGCCGCAATACGGACAGGCGTTCCCGACAAGCGTCGTTCTGGGGGCGGCCGGGCGCTCTTTCCTGGTATTCGGAGCGATGGAAACCTGTATCGCCATGGAGTCCTCGCCGCACGTGAACGGCACGCTGACCCACTCCCGGCTTCCGACATTGCGCGTTTCGAAATTGCGGCCGTAGATTACCGTCGGCGTGCTCAATCCCATCGCTCCCAACCTCTGCTCCAGGACCGTTTTCACGTTGCCGATGATCATGTTGGCCACTTCCGCGATGGCATCCAATACTTCTTCGTTCACCGCCTCGTATTCGGACATGAGCAGGTGCGCAGCCATACGGCAGCCGAAGCGCCCTTCGCAGCACAAAGCTCCCGACCCCATCCAGTCACCGGCAAACCCGAGCAGCGCAACCACCCCGGTGCGCTGCCTTGAGGACGTATCGCCGGTTTCTACCTCGCCAGCTTTGATCTCAAGGTCGAGCATGGTCGAAAACACATCTTGGGTAGCGGAGCGGATTGCGTCCGCGATTTCGAGCTCGGTCATTACTATAATTGCGCAAGCTTCATCCATACGCGCGTGCCTTTCAAAGTAAACTCATCGTCGCGGGGCAGTCCGTCTTTAGGGAAAACTGAATTACACTGCGTCATGACGATTTGCGAAAGGGCGCTCTAGCGCAATGTCAACAGCTCCGCCGAATCCAAATGAGGGAAGGCATTGAACGTGGACAAGGAGAATCGCTCGCCCGAGAACAAAAACTCCGAGTAGCTGGCATTCCGCGGCGTCCAACTCAGTTCCAAGGTACGAGCCGCCGACAAGTCCAACGCCAGCCTTACCGTTGCCGCCATTACCCCGCCGGAACTAAAAATCACCGCGTTTCCACCCGCTTCCCGCACTCGCTTTATGCCGGCCTCAACCCGATCGCAAAAGGCCTGCCATGTCTCGACCCCGGGAGATTCCAGTTCGCCGGCAACCCACATCCGGGTGACGCGTTGGAACATTTTCTCGAATGCCCGTGCCGCGACCCGCTGTTCGCCGGCGGTGCGAAATTCCTGTTCGAGCAGACGGATGTCCGCATGCTTTTCAACCAGCGCCGGAAGGAACGCCCGCATCACTTCAATTCCGGGGTATTCATCGAATTCCGGCACGCTGACGGGCTCCGGCCAATCGATGCCGGACTCGCGAAACACTTCGCGGACGATCTCTCCTGTATGTTCTTGCCGCCGCGCCGGGCCATAATAAACATGACTGAAACGAATTTCGCGCTCCACCCAGTACTTCCCGAGCATCTTCGCCTGAAGTTCACCCAGGCTCGATAGCTTGTCGTAGTCCGGTTGCAAGAAGGATGCCTGGCCATGGCGCACGACGGTAAGCTGACCCATTCGGAAAGACCAGAATAACTGAGTGCGGGAGTCTAAGGTGGTAAGCCTTACAAAGCCTAACCGTTATTTCGTCCCTAAACTGATGGAAGCAAAGCGCCCGATACTCTGGTCCGTATCTTGCACTCTCAAGAGGCGGAGGTAACGCAAAATGCTCTGGTATGCATGGGTATTTCTGGTGATCGCGATCCTCGCGGCATTGTTTGGTTTTGGCGGTATCGCCGCCGGCGCCGTGGGAATCGCAAAAATCCTTTTCTTTATCTTCCTGGTGTTGTTCGTGGTCAGCCTGCTGTTTGGCCGCCGAACGGTGGTGTAAGCGACTTCCGGTCCAAAGTGGTGTAGTGTTAGAGTTGCGCACGTGCTTGCAGCAAAAGCCTCCAATCTTTCAGCCGCCAGCACAGGGGACGGCAACACCGTTGCCGTCCTGAGCTTCCCAAGCCCCTTCCATCGACTCCTGTATTGACAAATAAGATACTTGGGCTTAACATTTTGTATCCAGGTTTTGTCCGGTAAATAACAGCTTAGGGCAGGTGTCAAATTGGGCGCTATGCAGTTTTTTCGGATTGGCGAGAAGGTAGTGTATCCCAACCAAGGCGTTGGAACCGTTGAGAACATTAGCACCCGCACATTCGGCAGTCGCTTTGAGCGGTTTTATCTGCTACGGTTAACCGCGAATAGCATGACCGTTATGATCCCCTTCTCGCACGTCGAGCAGGTTGGACTCAGGAAGGTGACCAGGAACGGGGAAATCGCCAGGGTGCTCGGGTACCTCGGCGAGCAGACGATCCGAAGCAAGGTCGATTGGAAGGATCGATTCAAAGAGAACACGGATAAGATGCGAAGCGGGAGCCTGCTCGAGATCGCCGAGGTTCTCAAAACGCTGCTTCTTCTTCAGACCGACAAACCCCTCTCCTTCCGCGAGAAGAAAATGCTGGACCGAGCCCGCCACATGCTTGTGACGGAACTCTCCATCTCGCGGGGACTCCAGGAATTAGAGGCGGTGGATCTACTCCAGCGGACGCTCTCGAAAGCATCCCTGGGGTTACCCGCCGCTCTTTAGTTTGGGCCCTTGCTCATCGCCAAACCACGAAGCTTCTAGAACTATTACCGTAGTTTTGGGCACTTGCCCGTATAATCCGTACGACAAGTAAGTATTTCCACCCGTGGTATCCGACCATCTTCGCAGTCATATTGGAGTTGAGGTCTTAGGCAAGAGATGCAGTGCCTTCATTGCGGCGTCCCTCTGGCTATCATGCGCACGCTGGCCAGCGGCGAGTTTTGCTCGGATGAGCACCGCCAGATCTATGAAGACGATAGGGGGCTACCTCAATCCACTGAGTTATTTCCCATCCTTAAACCGCGCTTGCGGCGCGTCCGCGAGGCCCTTCGGGCAAAACTGGAACCCGCGCGGCTGGACGTTTTGGTGCATGCCGTTCATCAGACGGTACGCCTAAAGGTGCAAGTGCCGGGTCCTGCCGGATCGCGCAAGTCCGGGAAGCCGTGGAGCCCGCTGCCACGAAAACAAACGACGGGAAGGAAGCCCGGAGGGGAACGGCTAATTGCGGTCCAACCCTTGCCGGCGGGTCCTTCCGGCCCCACTGTCGAGAAACCGGAGGACACCTGGGCTCCGCCGGGCGCGGGCCGGGTATCGATGTGCTTCGAAGTTTCGGTGCGTTTCGGACCTGCCAAACGGACCGCGAGGACGAGCATAACGCCAATTGGTTCGACTGCGGCGCCCATGATCCCGCACCTCGACATTCATCCCAAACTGAAGCCGCTGGCGAAACCGCGAATTCAGCAAACGCCCCGCACCCTCCGTGCTCAAGCGGCTGTCGATCACTCGTCGATTGACTTGTCGAGCCAGCGGCTGCGCGAAATCTGGAAGAACTCTCCGGGAGATTTGAAGCTGATCGCCATGGTTATTCCGATGATCCTGCTGCTGACGCTGAATGCCGCGGGGCCACGGCTTTATAGCAAGCCGGTGGCGATTAAGGCGACCGCCCAGCCGATGATCGACGGCATGCTGACGCGCCAATGGCACGCCTTCCGGAAAAGCATTGCGGAGCGGGCTGGATTTGAGTATTCGGACGATTTCCGCGCCGGACTGGATGCCTGGACTTCGGGGAAGGAGTCGAACATAAAGTGGTCCTATGACAGCATGGGTTTCGTGAAGCCGGGAGATTTGGCGATATTCAAGCCGACGCTGCAGGCGGCGGACTACGAAGTGGATTTTGAAGGGAATGTGGAACAACGGGCTCTAGGTTTCGTTTTCCGGGCAACGGACGCGAACAATTACGAGGCAGTCAAGTTCCTGATTACAAAGACTGGGCCGTTTCCCGAGATGCTTATAGTCCGGTACGCGGTGATCAACGGGCGGGAAGGTCCCAAGAAAGAAACTCCCGTTCCGGCGACATTCGGACGCGAGACTTTCTTCGATGTTCACATGAGCGTACGCGGCAACGATTTCACCCTAATGGTGCAGAACAAAGTGGCCGATTGCTGGTCAGATGGCCGCTTGAGAACTGGCGGTATCGGATTCTTCTGCGGAAAAGGAGAGTCGGCGCGCGTGCACCGGGTCGACGTGACGCATCAGAACGATACTCTGGGCCGGTTTTGTGCATACATCGCATCGGAAGGTTCGGACAGCACCAACGGGAGTTGATAAATGAGTGAGAGCAATTCGCTGGATCACAACGGTTCCAACGAAGCCGCCGCGGCGGCGTTTGCAAAGGCAGTAAGTCTGCATCTGGACGGCAAATTCGCCGAGGCGCTGCAGGAGATCAACCGGGCGCTGGGAGCGGGCAATGGAACATCGCAGCTCTATTCAGCGAAAGCCCACATCCAATACGAGACGCAGGATTACGACGAAGCCGCCAAGAGCTATCGGAAAGTACTCAGCCTGGATCCCAATTTCTCAGGGGCGCAGTTAAACCTCGCCCTGGCGCTCGAAAAAACCTCAAAGTGGCAGGAGGCTTCCGAGGCTTTCAAAGAGGCTCTCGCTGTAGAGCCGGAACGTATGGAAGCGATGCTCGGAATCGCGGTTTGTAGGCTCCACCTGGAGCACCCCGAAGAGGCCGTCAAGTGTCTGGACAAGGTCCTCGAGATCGATCCTACGAATCCGATAGCGCTCTTCGGCAAGGCCGTGGGCTTGCAACTCTTGTGGAAGTTCGATGAAGCGACGGAGCTATACCAGAAGATTCTCAAGGACAAACCCGAATCGGAAGAATGCCTTTCTAACCTTGTAGGAATCGCGATCGCACGCAAGGACCATGGGACGTTGCGGGAATACTCGGAAGCGCTCCTGAAGCTGCGTCCCAATTCGCAGGTGGCGCTGGAAGGCCTTAGCGCGTGCGCGTTCGCGTCGCAGGACTATGCGGCGGCAGCGCACTTTTGCGCGAAGCTGGTGGAGTACACGCCGGACAATTTCGACCGTTGGTTCAACTTAGGCGTGGCGCATCAGAAACTCGGCCAAACCGCGGAAGCAGTGAAAGCTTATAGCGAGGCCATCCGGATACGGCCCGACGCCAAGCAGGCGCACGTCAATGTCGGCGTGTTGTATCAGCAGGCCGGGGACATGGGAAAAGCGCGCGCTTCGTACGAAAGAGCGCTCCAGATCGCTCCCGACCTGGAAGACGTGCTGTATAACCTGGCGGGGGTTCTGGAAGCCGAAGGCGCCAAAGAGGAGGCGGAACGAACATATTCCCGTCTCTTGGCGCGCAATTCGGAATTGGAAGGCGCGTGGTTCCAACTGGGGTACCTGCGCCTGGAAAAATCGGACTACCGGGGTGCGGTAGAGGCGTTCCAGCACTGCGTCTTCCGCAAGCACGATTGGACCGAGGCGCAGCTAAATCTGGCCCTGGCCATGTGGCGAACCGGCGACCGGGACGGTGCGTCTAAGGGGTTCCAGGCCGTGCTGGGGCTCGAAGCCAATTCGGTGGATGCGCTCCAGGGCCTAGCAGCCTTAGCCGTAGAACGTGAACAGTGGGACCAAGCGCTCGACTATCAGGCAAAATTGATCGAACAAGGCCAGCGCTCCCCGGAACTGTTTTATAACACGGGACTTCTGCTACAAAAATCCGGCCAGCTCGAGGATGCCGTCAAACTTTACCGCGAAGCTCTCGCGGAGCGCCCCGACTTCGCCGAAGCTCTGATAAACCTGGGCCACGCGCTCAAAACCCAGGGTCAACCCGACGAAGCTCGAAAATGCTGGAAACAGGCCGTTGCCGCGAAGCCGGAACTGGCCGCTGGCTACTTCCAGTAGCGCTTTCTTGAACCATACTGGGCAAGAAAAATTCCCGCCGAGCCAGATCCTTCTCCTGTCTCGCACAATCTGTTCATTTGGATGCTGTCTTGGTGTCTGGCGTGCACATTAAAAAACATACGTAATTCTGTGAGGTTTTTTTGCCAAGCCGATGCAGTCGTTTACCGATAAGGTCACGGAGGCTCCGCATTCCTGCAATGAAGAAACTACCCGCAACACAACACAGCACGGAAAATATTACCCTTTTGGCCATCAGCCCCAATCAGGAAGACCGCCAATCGCTGGAACACATCCTTGACATTGATCGCTGGACGGTACAAGGTGCGCGAACCCTTGAGGAAGCCAGTAGCTTGTTGCGCCAAGAACCCAGTTTGGTGCTTTGTGAGAAAGATCTGCCGGACGGGAGTTGGAAAGACGTGTTCTACGAGGCCCGCCGTTTGGAGACTCCTCCTCCGATAGTGGTGGTGTCGCGTCAGGCAGATGAGCGCTTTTGGGCGGAGGTGCTCAATCTAGGCTGTTATGATGTTCTTCTCAAGCCCTTTGAGTATTCTGAGGTTCGCCGGGTTATGGGAATGGCGCTGCGGCATCGGGATCACGTCCCGGCCCTGCGCGGCGCGGAGCTTTGCCAAGCCGTTTAGTTGACGCTGTCGAGATGCCAGCCGTCTTCGAAGCGTTGGTACACCGCCCGCACCGTCTTGACGTTTTTGTCCACGGGCGGGCGTCCCCCCGCTTGCTGGATGTCGTCGAAAGCGGTCTCGAAGTCGCGATAAATCGGGCTCGGTTCAAAGGTCATGCGGACCTCCGCGGTTGCGCTTCCATCACCCGACCGGGAAATGTTCGAAATCACAGCGGGAACCCAGCGGCCGGCAATTAGAGAGAGTTCGGTTGAGTTCTCTAATGTCAAGGCGTCCCCGGCTGGCCCAGGCTGGCAGATCCTCCCCATTGATTCCGTATCTGAGCACGCGATCACGTGCGCGTCGCTGAGCCGCTCGTAGGCTTGCTGAACCCGGGGTTCTCCATTGCGGGGCGGCGAGGCGCTAAACGTCAACTTCACCGGCTCGACATTACGATCCTTCAAAAGGGCTACAGCGGTGTCATAGTCGATCGGATTACCGGTTCGACAACCGCTCAACGCGGCGGCGAGCGCGGCGATGGCACCCAAAAAACTAAGGGTCTTTGAACTCATGGTCTAAACAGTAGTGTATGCTGTCCGAAACAATCTATTCTATGACGTTTTTGCTACGCGCGGGCATTTAATGGGGTATTTTTGCGGGATGGCTTAGCTCGCCAGGGCGAAAGCTTCGAAATGCCGGCCGCAATATCGCCTGCCCATCTGGTCTTCGCGACAGATAAAGCGTACATAAGAGCGATTATGGATATTGTGGCGAGCGCGGTCTGTCCGACAGTCAAGTGCCGCTTCCATACTGCCAGCCACGATCCGTAGACCAACTCCACATGCACCCAGTACACCAATAAAGACGTGGTTCCCAACTGCCTCAAAATGCGGGCTGTGAAAACGAATCGGGTCCAGAGAAACGATATCGTCAGGAGCAGAGCCATTACTCCGGTCCGGATGACGATGAGGCCAGGGCTGTTCACCCAGAAATCGGAGTTCGGATACAACGAATAGGGCTGCGCCGAGAAGAATTGCCCGCCGTAAACGAGCCCGAACCCCGCGAAGGCGATCCAGGTCATGGCGGTTGGAAGGCCCCGCTCGCCGGCACGGCGCAAGACAAATCCAGCGGCCATTCCGAAGGGCACATACGCCGCCTCGGGAAAAAACGCGAAGCGGCGCGGACCGGGGATAAGATAGTCTTGCAGCAGTGTGGGGGCCCGGTTCCAGGGGAGCGCGCAGGCAACTGGGGCCATCCCCGCGATAACGGCGCCCAGAAGAAGCGCCAGGCCAGGACGCTTGGGCGCGGCGCCCAACGCTACAATCCCTGAGACCGCGATGGCCAGCGCCATGCAGTTTAGAATATCGACGCGCAGCAGATACCTCCAATTCCCGAAGGCCCACTGCGATACATACTGCTGGAAAAGGATCAGCTCGGCGATGCAAAGAATGTAGCCGCCGCGCTTCCAAATATCGAACATTCGCGCCCGTGGACCAAGTCCTTGTTCATCGCGCTTGTCCACTCGAAAACCAACCATGATGCCGGCGATAAAAAGAAAAAGAGGAGCGGCCAGTCCCCCGATCGATTGGGCAATCATGTAGGTGTCACTTTTGCGGAGATCCACGCGCAGGAAAGAATTGAAAACGTGGGTCTCGATCATCACGGCCACCGCAAGGCCTCGCATCCAGTCCAGATAAACGAAACGATTCCCAGCTCGTGTCGGAAGCACCTACATTAGTTTAGTCTTTGACAGCCAGTGTGGCGTCGAGAAGCGTTCCTGTCACACGGCTCTCGACCGAACGGAATCCGGCTTCTTTTAGAAGATCCGCATATTCAGCGGCGCTGCGCTCGCGGCCTTCGGTGCAGATCAGCATGTTGAGATTCTGCATGTGCGCGTTCACGTTGGTGGGATCGACGAGCTTTTCGGCGACCAGCAGCGCGCCATCTTTCGGAAGAGCGTCATAGATTTTCCGAAGGAGAGTGCGGATCTTCGGCTCGGACCAGTCGTGTAGAATTCTCCCCAGCGCATACAGATCCGCGGGAGGCAGCGGATCAATGAAAAAATCGCCGGCGATGGTTTCCGGGTACGCTTTTTTCACGATCGGCAAATCGAAGACCGTGGTTCGCAGATGCGGGTAGCGTGCGCGCGCCGCCTCGGCAAGATGTCCCGAAGCGCCGCCCAGATCGACGAGATGCTGGAACCGGCTCAGGTCGAACGCACTCACCACCGCGGGAGAGCAGAGTTGACCGAAGCCGTGCATGCCTTTCAGAAATTCGCGCATGGCATCGTCGGTCCGAAAGAAAGCGGAGAACAGCGGACCATCCAGATCAAAGGTCTGCTTCCAGCGCGGCGATGCTTCGCGCAGTGCGTCTTCCAGGTTGGCCCACATCGGATACAGGGCTGCATTCGAATACAGCACGTAGCCGCTCAAAGTGTCGAGACTATCGGACCGCAGGAACCGATCGGATTCCGGCGTGTTGACGTACTCGCCGCCGGTGCGTTTTTCGAGCAGGCCGAGAGCGACGCAGGCGTCGAGCAATCGCGGCAGTTCCTTCACATCCGCCGGACGTTTGCCATCGAAGATTCCTAGCGACGTTGCCACGAACATCGTTTTCGAGCGCCGGAAAGCTTCGATGAGATCAAGTACGATTCCGGAAGTGGTCATAGCCTTTTGGCTGGAGTGGCTTTCCTTGAAGGAAAATCGCGCCAGGATTGCCTTTCTGAATGACGCCGATCCGGATGCCCGGAACGCGGGTTCGCGGCGGCGCGGTGTAGAGCAGTTCGTAATCTTCGCCGTCGTGCAAAGCCTGTTTCAGTGTCGCGCCTTCGAGCAGAGGAATCGCGTCCAGCGCCGCGGAGGCTTGCGATGCCACACAGAGACGATGCAGATCGATGGCGAGACCGTCGCTGATGTCCATGCAGGCATGGGCCTTGCCGAGCAGCTTCTGGCCTTCATCGAGACGGGGCGTAAGAGTGGGGCGATAGCGCCAGCCGCCCAGCGGTCCCGAAACATAAATCGCATCGCCCGGTTTTGCGCGATCGCGGCGCAGAGCTTTACCTTGCGGCACAGAGCCGCAGACCATGACGTCGCAAACGAGCTGTTTGGCGCGCGAGAGGTCGCCACCGGCAAGCGCCGTGTTGGTCTGTTCCGCGAGCTTGAGGAGGCCATCGTAGAAAGCGGCCATCCATCTTTCGTCGGCCCACTTGGGAAGCGTCAACGCGACCAGACAGAAACGGGGTGTCGCGCCCATTGCAGCAATATCGCTCAAACTGCGGGCCAGAGCGCGGCGTCCCAATGCTTCAGCATCCAGCGCGCCAAAATGGACGCCCTCGACGAAGAGGTCGGTCGTAAAAACGAGCTCTTCGCCTGCTTTGGGACGATAAATCGCGCAGTCGTCACCGATGCCGAGCACCAGATTGCGATGCTTGCGCGGCAGACCCGCGAGCAGACTCTCTTCGTTCACGCCGTGACTTCCGCCATCACCAGCCCGGACGGCAGCTCTTCGCCAAACACTTTGCCAAGATCTTCCTGCTCCTCGCCTTCGAGAACGGGGATCAATGACTCGGGAATCGATCGGCGGACGAGTTCGAGCGTGGCCGGCGACAGGTCGCGCGTGGAGTCGCCGGTGCGGCGCGCGATGGAAACAAGTGCGTCCTGAGCGCCCGAAATCTTGACGAGCGATTCTATCCAGCGCGTAGCCGTAGTAGCGGGCAGCACCTGGTTGATGGGACCGTAGAACAGCTTGCGAGCGCCAAGCCGGGCGAGGCACCACACTGCTGTCTCGCGCATGTCCCCCGATTTGGCCTTCGCCACCAACACGTCGCCAAGCTGCGTTTTGGTTTGAATCGGGAGCAGTTCGAGGCTCGAAGCTGTGCGCCACATCTCGCGCAGCAAGCTATTGTTGATGCGCGCCGGCTTCTTGTTGCCGCGTGGCAGGAGGTTCGAAGAAAGACGCTGGAAAATATCGTACTGCTGGTTTTTGTTCAGACCGCCAGCGACGCGGCCCCAGAAAATCCACCAATCGATTTCGTTCTGGACCTGGTTCGGAAACGCCAGCCCCGATGCATACACGCGCCGCGCCTGCTCGATGCGATATTCATCGCCCGGAAAACCGAATCCTGGGCGCAGGCAGAAGCCGCACAAATTGAGCCAGCGCATTTCGAGCGCGGCCGATTTACGCCGCCCGTCCGCGAGCGCGATCATGCGATCGGCAAGACGGCGGATCGCGCTGACGGGCCATGAATTGCGTCCCAGAGCGAGGGCTTGTTCGAGCCGGCCCGGCAATTCTTCTGGCGGCACTTTACCGGAGCTGAACGCCGCGTCGACCAGAGCTTCGGCTTGCGCGAGCGCTTCATCGCTGACCACTGCCGCCGGTCTTCCCGCACGCTGCGATGCCGCAGCCGCTTTACGCAGCTCGAATTGTAGCCGCCACTGATGTTCGCTGATTTTCGAATCGGCCCACAGTTCCAGCGTTCCGATCTCTGTCAATCGAATGCGGAGCTTCACAGGCACCAGCCGTTCGCCCGATTTCCCGAAGCGGATCACGGCATTCAAAGGAGCGTGCGTGTGGAGGTCGGGAATTTCGGAAACGTCGACGGACTGGCCAAGCCGATCGTCGATGCGGGTCAGCGAACTGTACAAACGGAACGACACTGGTTTGTTTGCGACCAAGTGCAGGTCGTCGCGATCGAGTTCGAGCGTTGTACCTTCTTCGGTACCGCGCGGCATCAGGCAAACGGCCTGCTCGCCGATGCCGATGTAATAGGCGCGCGGCAGGCCACCGCGAACGATTAACCCGGCGCCGGTCGAGCGAACGTAAGAATAATACGCCGCGCCGACCGCGACCGCGAGATCGAGGTCGCGATTTTCGAGAATCAGCGGCCGTTGTCCGTACCAGCGCTCGATCACATCGGCGACACGCTGCTGGCAGATTTCAGGAATGAAGAATCCGCCGTTGAAAAGCACCGCGTCGGGACGCGAATTCTCGTTGGTGCTCAGGAACGCGGCCAGGTGGCGCGTGACGGCGGGATCGGAGACGTAGGGAAGTCCCAACTCGCGAAACAGGCTGCGCTTTTCTTCTTTCGGTTTTTCGTCGAGCCCGCAGAAAGGAAGGAAGCCATCGAGGGTCAGCTCAAGCGCTTCCTCCCGCGTGATTTCGGTCTTGAGCGTTCCGCCGATCAAAGAAGATCCAGCACCGAGCACCGTGATCTCGACGCTTTTCACGCTCGAGTCGGCGAGCATCTTTTCCTTGGCGGCCGCGCATTGACGCCGCAAGCCGCTGCGTTGGCGAATCGATAGCTGCGTGCCAAGTTTCGACTCCACCAGCCAGGCCAGCGTGAGGTCGAGATTGTCGCCGCCCAGCAGCAAGTGTTTGCCGACGGCGGTGCGCGTAAACTCGACGCGATCGCCAGTGCGGTTCACGCGGATCAACGTGAAATCGCTGGTGCCGCCGCCGACGTCGCAGACCAGCACCATTTGGCCATCGAAGAGGCTCTTCTGCGATTGCGCGAGATGGTTCGAGATCCAGGAATAAAACGCCGCAGCCGGCTCTTCGAGCAGCGTGAGCTTCTCGATTCCGGCCTCGCGCGCCGCGGTTACAGTCAGTTCGCGCGCCTCTTCGTCAAACGAAGCCGGCACGGTGAGCACGACGTCCTGCTGCGACAAGGGGCGATCGGGATTCGCCTTCTCCCAGGCATCGCGCAGACCCTCGATGATTTTCGTCGAGACTTCCACCGGCGATAATACGCGGCCAGCTTCCTGCGCATCCCATGGAAGAATCTTCGCCGTTCTATCCACTTCCGGATTGGAGAGCCAGCTCTTCGCCGAGTGTACCGACTTGGTGGGAACAAGCGCGCCCTGCTCGCGCGCGTACGCGCCCACATAAGTTTGATCGCCGAGGTAGAGGAACGAGGGCAGCGTTCGCCGCGCCTCAATCTGCCCCGCCGCTATGTATTGCGGAACCCAGAGAATATCGATGTCGGGATAATCGCTTTGATCGCCGGCCGCGCGAACGTAGGCGAGGCCCGAATTGGTGGTGCCCAGATCTATGCCAATGTTCATTGCTGAACGCGCTCGCGCACGTTGAATTCGAGTTTCCAGCGGCGGCCGTCCCGGGCCACGCACCAGAGTTGAAGCATACCAGTCTCAGTCACCACGGTTTCGAGCGTCACCGGGACATAATCGCCCGACGCGCCATCGGCGGGAAGCTCCACCTGGATCGGAGAGAGTTCTTCGAGATCGTTGCCGATATCGTCGATCATCGTGCCGGGCGCGTCGTTCTTGCGCGTCGCGGAGTTGAAGAATCGAAACTCGGCGGGCTCGCCGACGGCCAGGCCGAACTCGCGGTCGGGGAAGCGCAGGTCGGTGCCTTCTTCCATGCCGAACGGGGCGACGGTCAGCGCTTTTAAGGGCGCGGCCATACCGGGAACGGCGGGCATCGCAGTCTCGATGCCGACGTAATATGTCCGCGGCACGCCGCCTCGGATGCGTACGCCTTTGCCTTCGCGCGAGAGTCCATAATAGGCGGCTCCGCGCGCTACAGCATGCATCAGATCTTCGCCGAGCAGAGGCTGGATCGGCTGCATGCCTTCTTCTTTCAGCCAGCCATTCAGAGTTTCGAGCAACCGGTCGCGCACCAGCTTTGCGCGCAAAACGCCGCCGTTGAAAAGCACGTGTGTTGGACAAGCCAGGCCGCTGGTTCCGCGCCGCACACTGCCGTGTTCGGCGGTTGACGCCTGTTGCCGCAAGAATCGAGCGAGGTGCTTCGTCATGGCGGCATCGGCGGCGTACGGCAATCCAAGCTCGGCCAGACCCATGCGGCGGGCGCGCTGCGGCAGGTCGTTACTCGAGACCACTGGCAGGAAGCCATCGAGAAGAATACGTTCCAACTCGTCACGCTGCAGCTTGGTCTTAATCGTGCCGCCGACCAGCCCCGTGCCTTTGCCAAGAATCGTGATCGCCTGTTCGGGTTTCGCCTTCTCCTCGAGCAGCTTCTCTTTGGCGACGCGGCTCTGCTGCCACAGCGCATAAAGCTGCAGCGAATCGAGCTTGGCGCCTTTGGCCGCGAGTTGCTGTTCGACATGACGCGCCAGCGCGAGATCGATATTGTCGCCGCCGAGCAGGATATGTTCGCCAACCGCAACGCGCTCCAGTTGCAGTTCGCCGGCGCGCTCCGTAACCGCGATCAGTGTGAAATCGGTGGTCCCGCCGCCGATGTCGAC
>JBEKUT010000039.1:0-25866 GCA_049514735.1 Bryobacteraceae bacterium | reverse complement strand
GCCAGCCGCGGCCGTTACTGTCAACCTGAGTTCCAACAACACTAGCGCGGCCACCGTCCCGGCCACTGTCACGATCCCCGCGAACGCCACCAGCGTCACGGTGCCTGTACACGGTGTCGCAATTGGGGCGGCTACGATTCAAGCCACCGGCACGAATGGAACGGTCAGCTTCGGCGCCACCACGGCAGCCGTAACGGTCTCGTCCGCCTCAGTCGGCACTGTAGCGATGAGCAGCCCAACGGTGGGCCAGAATCTTCAGACCAATTTCCTGGTGGAGCTTCCTTCGGCTGCTCCCGCGGGCGGAGTGAATGTGACGGTCACGACCGGTGACGCCACTAGGGCGCTGGTAGCGGGACGGTCCACCGATACTGGAACCAGTTCGGTCACCCTGAACATCGCGGCGGGCACGCAAACAGTGGGCGCTTACGTCCAAGGTCTGGCGGGCAGCGGCACAGTCACAATGACCGCCAACGCGCCTGGTTATATCAGCACAACAAGCACGGTCACGTTGGGCCCATCGGGATTCGTCATGCTAGGTCCAGGTTCCGCCTCGAGCTACACGACGATCCAGGGGGCCACATCGACGCTTACTGTGTATCCGAACCTGCTCAATTCGTCCCTGGTCCCACAGACGAGCCAGCAGATTCGCGCAGGATACTCTGTCACGCTGAACGTCACCGATTCGAACACCGCTGCCGGAACCATTTCAGGTTCTCCGCTAGTTTTCTCAAATGCAACGCCTTCCCTAACCGTCGCGTACCTTGGTGTGACAGGTGGAGGAAGTTCAACCCTCACAGCCGTGGCCCCGGCAGGCTTTAGCGCTCCCGCTGGAGGCGGCAATGTGGTCACTGCCGTGGTCAGCAACAGAGGGATAGTGGCTCCCCCCGTCGAAGTTGGACGAAACCTGGAAACGACGATTGACCTGCCCCTGAATGCAACCGCAGGACCCAATGGGCTTCTGGTCACGATTACATCCAACAACCCGAGTCTGGCGCAGTTCTCCGCAACCGCGACGGGAGCGCCTGCATCGACCATCGTTCTTACCGTTCCTTCAGGGCAGACTGTTACGCCGCAGTTCTACGTGTATGGATTGGCGAGCGGCGGCACCGCTACCTATACCGCTTCCGCTCCAGGATTACTTAGTGCCACGGGCACAGTTACTCTGGCGCAATCGGGGTTCATCATTGGAACCGCCGGGAACGGGAGCAGCTTCACCACGGCTACGAATAATACACCGACTAACCTGACCGTGACATCGGTGATGATCGATCCGAACAGCGGGATTTTGACCCAACAGGGCGTGGCCAGCAGCCTGGCGCTCAGCGTGAACGTCACCTCCAGCAACACGGCGGTGGGGACGATCGCAAGTTCTCCCGTCAGCATCTTCGGGGGAAGCAGCACCACCACCACGCAATTCCAGCCCGGCAACACGGCGGGAACGGCGACCATCAGCATCAATACTCCCTCCGGATACAGCACGCCGTCGGTACAACAGGCGGTGACTGCGATCGTCAACGGCCCAAGTATCGGTATCCAAAACGTATCGGTTGGCCAGAACTTGGAAGTCCAAGGATCCTTCGCCATCATCTCGGCGCAGACATCCGATTTGGCCGTTACGCTCACCAGCAGCAACCCCAGTCTGGTGCAGTTCTCATCCACGGCAACGGGGGCCGGCTCCGGCACGCTGGTGGTGACGATACCGGCGGGCAATTTGAGCGCCCCCTACTATGTACAGGCGTTCGGCAGCTCTGGCACAGTCCAATACACTGTGGCTGCGACCGGCTATGCGACCAATTCGGCGACGGTGACCTTAACGCCATCCGGCGCGGTAGTTGTGGGACCGTTCGGGCAATTCCTGTCCGTTCCGCTCTCCGGTGGCGCAACGCCCGTTACTGTTTACATGACGCAACTCGACCCGAACAACGCCAATGCCGACACCGGTAACTATCAGCAACTGGCTGGTGGACTGTCGGTGACCGTCAACCTGACCAGTACAAACACCTCCACCGGCACGGTTCCAACATCGGTGACGATTCAAGGCGGTTACAACAGCGCGGGAGTGCAGTTCACACCGCTGGCGGCCGGCCAAACCAGCATCAACGTTGCGACGCCCGCCGGCTACACAACGCCAGGCACCGATAGCTCGCTGCCTGTTATCGTCTCGAACAATTAGCAAGAATAGGTAAATCGCAACTTCGGGGAATGCTCGCTGCAAGGCGCGCATTCCCCTTTTTCGTTGAGCGGCCCAGTTTTTCGAGAGCGCCGGTACCTTTACGGCGCGTAATGCGTGAAGACGAGGTCCGTATCCTTGACCTGATTGTGGCAGGGAAAGCAGCTTTTCATTGAAGCCGCGTCGGCGGGTTTGCCGTCTTTAAAGGTAGCGAACCCCCAGCCGCCCGTCGCGGCATACTTCGTCGAGTCCTTGACCATAAACTGAATGTTCGTTTGTGGGCCGGGGACGAAAGATTGAGGTTGGCCAAAGACCTTGTCGTTTTCCTCCGACGGGACATGACCGTAGTGCAAAGCGGCAATGATGGTTCCGTCCGGGAATGGAAGCTTCCCTGCGCGGTAGGCCTTGATCGCCACATCGTTGCCCAAAACGGCGCCAAGACTGTGCAGGGCGCCTTCCTCGTGGGCTACTGAAATCAACCTCCAGTCCCGGTATCCGGGCGGAATTTTTGTCACGAAGATTGCGGCGGCCGAGTCGTCGGCGCGGAGAGACGCGGGCGCCGTAAACTCGACAATACCTGCCAGTATTGCAACGGCAACCAGCAGTGAAGTAATTCCTTTCATAGTGGTTCCTCCTTCAGGAAGACTAGCATGGCTTCTGAATTACGATGAATGGCAAGCAATAATGCATATAGGCTGCCGGCCACATTTACTGCAGCGATCGCCCCCCGCGACTATGAGCGCAGCGGTCTGAAGCCCGCGCGAACCTCTTCTGAAAAGAGTTTCGGCTGTTCCCACGCCGCATAGTGTCCGCCTCTGTCAACTTGGTTGTAGTAGATAAGTTTGCGATACGCCCGCTCCGTCCAACTTCGCGGGGCTTGATAGTTCTCGCCGGGAAAGACGCTCACCGCGGCAGGGGCGGAGACATTGGCCGCGTTATAAAGGTTGAGGTGAAGTTCCCAATAGAAACGAGCCGCGGAAATCGCCGTGTTAGTCAACCAGTAGAGTGTGAAGTCGTCAAGTACATCGTCTCGTGTCAGGTCACCCGCGGAGTATCCATTAACCGTGCGCCCGAGCACTGCCGAGGTGATCGTGGCCGCCGGCTGGCCATAACCATCGCCATGGTCAAAGAGCCAAGCTGCCAGGCAGACGGGCGAATCCGCCAATCCGTACAGCGTTTGCGGCCGTGTCGCCATCACTTGCGCGTAGGCGCGTTTCTTCGTAAATAGATTGGTCAGTTGCCCGTAAGCACGCTTTTCTTCGGCGGATAGGCCAGCTGGCGGAGGATCGCCACATTGGAGAGCCCTCGCAATGCCGGATGGAATAGTCCCAGGAAAGTTGGTGTGAATTCCCAGCAATTCCGGAGGCGCCTGTTTGGCCATCACAGTACAGACGCCCGCGCCCAAATCGCCGCCTTGCGCCACAAACTGTGTGTATCCAAGGCGCTTCATCAACACGACCCAGGCACTCGCAGTGCGCTCCGGACCCCAGCCGGAAGCGGTGGGCCTTGCTGAAAAACCGAACCCCGGCAGCGACGGAATCACCAGATGGAAGGCGTCCGATGCGCTCCCGCCATGTGCCGTAGGATTGGTAAGTGGATCGATAATCTTTAGCTGCTCGACGACTGAGCCGGGCCATCCATGCGTGACGATCAGCGGCAACGCATTTTCATGTTTGGAACGGACGTGAATAAAATGAATGTCCAGCCCATCGATCCCGGTGATGAACTGCGGCAGGGCGTTCAGTTTTGCCTCGCACTTGCGCCAATCGTAGTCTGTCGCCCAATAGCGGGCAAGTTCCTGAATTGTCGCCAGGGGCACGCCTTGCGATTCATCCGTGACCGTCTCCCGGCCGGGCCACCTTGTCGAGCCGATGCGCCTGCGCAATTCAGTAAGTTCCGCTTCCGGAACATTCACCTGAAACGGACGAATAGCCGTCTGGCCGGCTGCCTGTGTGGCACTGGTTTGGGTCATGGTGTTCTCCTTTTGAGCGGTATTGGATTGCGAATCCGCAAATGCCTCGCCGATCGTTGGTCTGAGCGCGGCTGCCAGGCCCAACCTCGAGCTCGCCTTGAGAAAGCAACGGCGCGATCTGTCGTCTGGTTCTTTCATGGGGTGCTCCTTTCGATTGGTTCCGGGTTCTTGGGGGACGGGAACCGCCCAAGAATCCCGTCCTTCACCAATCCGCTGGATTCGCCTGCATCTTCGGATTCAGCGCCTTCATCTCATTGAGTTCCTGGGGGGTGATCTGAGGCAAGTGCCGGATGAACAAAACCAGGCGCCAGGTTTGCGCGGAAGTGTGCGCTTCGCTGAAGGCTGGCATGCCGCTCAAACGGACTCCATTTTGAATTGTGTAGTAGAGCTCGCCATCGCTCTTGTTCTGCGTCCCTGGCGCTCGCAGGTCGGGCGGTTTCGGATAGAGGCCCTTGCCGAATAGCGTCTGGCCCCCTCCGTCGTTCGAATGGCACGTGGCGCAATGATCGGAGAAATGGTTCATGCCGGCCCGAATGTTCTCCGTTGAAGGCATGATGGGATTGCGAAGTTGGCGATACGCGGCTGGCACGGCCAATTTGCGTGCCGTTGTGGCCGCCAACTCCTCAATCGCCGATGGCGTCGCAAGTGCGCTGAAGCCTCGCCGCACGAGAACCAGCCCGTATCCCGCGGCTGCAACAACAAGAGCAAACAGAATCAGCGCAACTGCTTTCCAGGATTTCATGTCTGCCGCTCCTGTCCCGTGGCATCGTCGTCCGCCCGCCCGAACGCAGGCAGGTACCGGCCGAAGTTCAATTCGAAGTCGCTCCGAACGCCGTAACCGATATCGCGAACCTTCGCACGGCGCGCCTGCGCACCTGGCAACGCCAGCAGTGCAAAGAACAGGTCGTTGCTCGACTGAAGCTCGGCAGCCGTCGGCGTCCCGAACCGATTGACCTGCGCCTTCGCGGCAGCCAGCGTTTCATGGTCGAACGAGGCCAGACGCCGGACGAGATTATCGACAAACGAGTCGAGGGCGTCATCGTCCAGCGTACGGTTCACCCAGCCATAGCGCTCGGCGATATCGGCATCGAAATCGTCGCCGCTGAGCACGATCTCAAGTGCCCGCGAGCGGCCGACCAAGCGCGGGAGCCATTCCAGCGCTCCGCCGCCCGGGACCAGTCCGACGCCGACCTCGGGGTTGCCCAACAGGGCGTTTTGCCGGCTGGCGAAGCGCATGTCGCAGGCCAGCACGAACTCGTTACCGATGCCGCGCGTGCGGCCGCGAATCTTGGCGATGCTCACCACTGGCGTGGACGACAGGCGCAGCACAAAATCGCGCCACAGGCCCAGCGCCTCTGGCCGTTCAGCGGCCTTGGCGACGTCGAGATGGGCGATGAAAAAATCGGGATTCGCCGACTGGAACACCACGACCTTCACAGACGGGTCCGCCTCGAGGCCCGTCATTAGCGCTCCCAATTCGACGATTGTTGCGGGAACAAATATGTTGATCGGCGGGTTGCTGAAGGTGATCGTCCACACGCCCGGATGGGTGCGGTCGATGTTGAATTGCGAATGGCCGGGCATGGCGCATTTCCTCGTCTGTTGTGAACAACCCTAGCGCAGCGATCTGAAGCCCGCGCGAACCTCTTCTGAAAAGAGCTTCGGCTGTTCCCAGGCCGCAAAGTGGCCGCCTTTCTCCACCTTGTTGTAATGGATCAGTTTGGGATACGCCCGCTCTGCCCAGCTCCGCGGCGCGGGATAGAGTTCGTCGGGGAAGACGCTTACGGCGGCCGGGACCACGACGCCTTTTACGGCGAAGAACGACGCCCCCTTGTTCTCCCAATAGAGGCGGGCCCCGGAGAGCGCCGTATTCGTCAACCAGGTGAGCGTTATGTTGTCGAGCACATCGTCGCGCGTCAGGCCTTCGGTCCCTCCGGCGAAAACACGTGCGATCATCTCATAGCTGCGTGCGTCGTGATCGAGGAAATAAGCCGCCAGGCCGACCGGTGAATCCGCGATTCCGTACAGCGTCTGCGGCCGCAACCCCATCTGGAAACCGTAGCCGATGCCCTTGGCATAGACGAAGCTCAGCCGCTCGTAAGCGAGCTTCTCGTCGGCCGAGAGATTCGCCGGCGCCGGCTTGCCGGAAAAGGCCAGCCCGTCGATGTCGAGTGGAATCACGTTAGGCATGTTGGTGTGAATGCCCAGCAATTCCGGCGGCGCCTGCACGCCCATCAGCTCCGTGACGATCGCACCCCAATCGCCGCCCTGCGCCACGAATTTGGTGTACCCGAGGCGCTTCATCAGCACGGTCCAGGCACGCGCAATGTGGGCGGGGTCCCAGCCGGTGGTAGTGGGTTTTCCTGAGTATCCATAGCCGGGCATCGACGGAACCACGACATCGAATGCGTCGGATGCATTTCCGCCGTGCGCGGTGGGATTAGTCAGCGGATCGATGATTTTCATCTGTTCGGTGATCGAACCGGGCCATCCATGCGTAACGATCAGCGGCAACGCATTTTCGTGTTTGGAACGGACGTGAATGAAATGAATGTCCAGCCCATCGATCTCGGTAATGAATTGCGGCAAGGCGTTTAGTTTGGCCTCGATCTTGCGCCAGTCGTAATCCGTCGCCCAATAGCGCGCGAGCGCCTGAATCGTCGCGAGCTGCACACCTTGCGAATCATCCGGGACCGTTTCCCGTTCAGGCCATTTTGTCGCGTTGATGCGCCTGCGCAATTCGGTCAGTTCGGTTTCCGGAACATTCACATTTAATGGGTGAATGGCGGTCTTGTCGGCGGCCTGCTCGCTGCCTCGTTGCGTAGCACTCGCTTGGGTCATTTTGTCTTACTCCTTTTGATGGTCGTTTGAGAGTTCTGTCAACCTTCGCATCGTTCTTGATAGTTTATCTCCGATCAACGAGCCGGCGGAATCACGAGAACGAAGGTTTTTCGAGTAACCAGTTTAGGATGGAAGCGGCCTACCCTGTTCGTGGTATTCGAGATTGCAATTCCGTGTCCGGTCGAAAGACCTAATCCAGGCGAAGGTGATCGTGTCCTGCGACGGTAAATCTTGTCTGGTTATTGTTGGACACTACACTATCCGATTAAACCTGTAGCGTGTCGTCCTCACGCGCGACGACGGAGTAGAGCACTGGTGAAAGGAACACGGAAAGAAGCAGCCGCGATAAGAGACCGCCAACAATGACGATGGCAAACGGCTTCTGCGAGTCGCTGCCGATCCCGGTCGAGACCGCCGCTGGAAGCATCCCCAGACAGGCCACCAGCGCAGTCATCATAATTGGCCGCAAGCGAAGCAGGGACGCGTCATGCGTGGCGCGCACCCGGTCCAGTCCCTCCAGACGCAGCTTATTGATGAAGGAATAAAGAATGACGCTGGTCTGAACCGCCACGCCCATTAATGCTACGAAGCCTAACATCGACGAGACGCTAAAGTTGGTCCCCGTGACCCACAATGCCAGCAAACCACCGACTGGTTCCGTGATCAGGACGCTGAATAAGATGATCAGGGGAAACTTCAAGTTGCCATACAACGCGAAAAGAATGAGCAGGATCAGCAACACGGTGAGGGGCAGGATCACTTTCATTTGTGCGATGGATGTGAGATAGTCCTGGTATTCTCCACCCCAGTCGTATCGATATCCAACGGGAAGTGGCACTTCCCGTTCGATTTTTCGGCGGGCTTCACCTACGGCTCCGGCAAGGTCGCGGCCTTCCACGCTGAACTGAATGCCAATATAACGGGAGTTGGATTCGCGGTAGATGAACGACGCGCCGTTTTCCACTTTGACAGAGGCGAACTGGCTCAGCGGCAGATAACTGCCATCCGGAGTTGCGATCAGCAGGTTCTTGATCGCCTCCATGTCTTTGCGGAAAGGTTCCTGCATGCGCACTTCAAGGTCGAACTGGCGCTCTCCCTGGATCACCTGCGTGGCGGCTGTTCCTCCGATGGCGGTCTCGATGAGGGTGTTGATGTCGCTCACGTTGATGCCGTAGCGCGCGATCTCGGCGCGGTCGGGCTGAACGATCAGGCTGGGCTGGCCGAGCTCCCTAACGATGGTAATCTCCGTGATGCCGCGAACCTTCGAGAGCAAGTCTTTCACTTGTTGCGCTTTGTTATCGAGCGTAACCAGGTCGCCGCCGAAGATCTTGACGGCCAGCAAACTCTTGAGTCCGGTCTCGGCCTCGTCGACCGCATCTTCAGCGGGCTGCGTGAAGTTAAAGATGATGCCGGGGAATGAGGAAAGCTTCTGCTGAATCGCTTTGATGAGCTGCGGTTTGTTGTGGACGAGCCCGGATTTCCAGACCAGGTCGCCGTAGGGCTTTAGACCGACATAGAATTCGTTGTTAAAGAACCCAGTGGGGTCCGTGCCGCCATCGTCGCGTCCAAGCTCATTGGCGACGGTGGTGGTTTGGGGAAAACTCAGCAGGATATTGCGGATCTGCGGCGAAAGCTTCGACGCCTCGTCGAAGGAGATGGTATAGGGAGTGGTGGCGCGAACCCACAATGCGCCTTCATCGAGATGCGGCATGAACTCGCCGCCGATGAACGGAATCAAAAGCAGCGATGCGCCGAATATGGCAAGACAGACAACGATGGTGAGCGCGCGAAAGCGCAGGCACAAGCCGAGCAGCGTCCCGTACCGCGCCTGGATCCACGCGAACACACGCGCTCTCGGCTCGTGCACGCGCTTATTCAGGAAGTAGGCGCAGAGTACAGGCAGCAGCGTCAAGGCGCAGAGGAGAGAACCGAGCAGCGCGAACGACATGGTATCGGCCATGGGTTCGAAAAGCCGGCCGGAAGGCCCGGACAGAACATAGATGGGGATGTATGCCGCGATGATCACCGCGACCGCGTAGAAGATGGGCCGCTCCACATCTTTCGCGGCAGCCCGGATCACGGCGGTGACGTTGTAATCCTCGCCATGCCGCCGCGCCAGTTCGCGGAAAATGTTCTCCACCATGACCACGGCGCCGTCGACGATAATTCCGAAATCGATTGCCCCAATGGAGAGAAGATTGGCTGGAATATGCCGCCAGTCCAGACAGATGAAGGAGAACAGTAGAGCAAACGGGATGGTGACGGCCACAATCAGCGCGGTGCGAAGATTGAAAAGCATGATCCCGAGGATCACCAGGACCAGCAGCATGCCGCGCAAGAGATTCTTTTCGACCGTTTGGGTGGTCTCGTCGATCAGGTCGTGGCGATCGTAGTAGGGAAGCACTTTCACATCGGGCGGCAGCACGTTCTTATTAAGGTCGTCCGTCACGTTCTCGAGCCGGTCGAGGACGACCTGGGCCTGCTCACCCACGCGCATGAGGATGACGCCTTCGACGGCCTCATCCTGACGCATGAATCCAAACTGACCGAGACGGACGGCGTGGCCGATCTCCACTTGTGCGACGTCGCGCACGTAGATCGGGATGCCGTTGTGGACCGTGAGAACGATATTGCCGATGTCGGTGGTATCGCGGACCAATCCCAAGCCACGGATGTAATAGAACTGGCCGCCTTGCGAAATGAAGCCACCGCCGGCGTTGGCGTTGTTGCCGCTCAACTGCTGCACAACTTGAGGCACCGTGATGCCATACGCAAACAGCTTGTTCGGGTCGAGCAAGACCTGATACTGCATCACCGTTCCGCCGAGGCCGGCATCGTCGGCCACGCCTTTTACCGCGCGAAATCTCCTGTTGATTACCCAATCGTCAATGGTCTTGAGTTCCTGGGGGGTGCGGTCGGTACTCTGCAGAACATAGCGGTAGATGAGACCGCTGGGGCTGAACAGCGGCGACACGCCAGGAGTGACGCCGCTGGGGATGGTGGCGTCGCCGACTCTTTCAAAAGCCTGCTCGCGAACGAAGTAGGGGTCGGCGCCGAATTCGAAATTCATCTGGACGGAGGAGAGTCCATAGAGCGAAATGGAACGCAGCGAATCCAGGCGCGGAATGCCGTTCATTTCGATTTCAATCGGAACGGTTACGAGGCGCTCCACTTCTTCGGCCGCGTGTCCGGGCCATTGCGAGACGATTTCCACGTGCGGCGGCGAGAGATCCGGGTACGCGTCGATGGGTAACTTCCGGAACGATACCGCGCCCCAGATCATGAGCATCAGCGACGCGATGACAATGAGAAAACGCTGCGAAAGGGCGAAGGAGACAAGGCGGGCGATCATTTGTGAGTCTCAGCGGTTGCTATTCGCGAACTGGAGAAAGACGCTGCCGTCGGAGACAATCCTTTCTCCTTCTTTAAGCCCGCTTAGAACCTCGGTTTGGCCGTCCTGTTGCGCTCCGATTCCGATCAGACGTTGGGCGAATTTGCCAGGCTGAAGTTCCACGTAAACGAAAGGTTCGTTCTCGGTAGTCCGCAGCACAGCCGACACGGGAACGGCCAGAACGTTCCTGCGCGTAGCAGTGTGAATGACGGCGTCGACGAAGGTGTCCTTCTTCAGCAGATCTCGCGGATTGCCGGTGACGATGCGCACCGGCGTGGTGCGCGTTGCGGTATCGTTCATTGCAGCCACGTAGGAAATCACGCCGTGGAACACTTCGTGGATGGAAGCGTTGGTCTCGTCGACGCGGTCGCCAACATGCACCCAAGGGAGATCGCGATCGAAGATGTGACCCTGCACCCACACGGTGGAGACGTCGCTCAACATGAAACAGACGGTCTGGCCGGCCTGCACTAACTGGCCGGGCGAGATGAGCTTCTGCACTATCATTCCGGCGATCGGCGCGCGCACCGCGAGTTCGGGACTAACGGGCACTCCTTGTTCTTCGGCCTGGTCTAACTCCGCCTTGGTGATCGCGAAAATCTTGAGAGCCTGCAGACTATTCTGGACATCGGTGGCTGCATCGTTATAAGTTGCCTGAGCAGCCTCCAGATCCTTTTGCGGGATGGCTCCGTTCTCAAGGAGCAGCTTGGCGCGATCGACGGATCGTTTGGCCAGATCCACTTGATTTCGAGCTTTCTTGTAGGTCGCGATGGCGCTGACGATATCCGGGCTCGACACGTAGAGGAGCGGATCGCCGCCGCGCACCATGGTTCCGGTGTCCACCAGAATGCGCGAAATTGGACCGTTCACTTGGGTGATGGCTTGAGTAGTATGGTCGGCGTCCCAGTCCACTGTTCCAGTAGTGTGGACCGTTATGTTCCAGTTAGACCTCTGGACGCTGGTCAACTGCAAACGCGCGAGCTGATCGCCGGGTACCGTGAAGAGCCCCGGTTGTTGCGACGCGGTTTCGGCGGCCGCGGCCTGGATGGCGTTCTTGCTGCGGTCACAGCCGGCCTGGAGCATCATCACACACACGGCGAGTGCCGCTATTTCATGCTTCGGCATTCCTCACTCCTCGTCTACAAATACACTGCTGTTCTATAGGAAAAGGTCAGCAGGCAGGAGGAGCGCGGCCAAGCGCGGTAATCGTAGCGCGGCCCATAATGCGTTCGGCGCGTTCCCACCCGAGCTGGACCCGGCGCAGGACGGGAGGCAGGATTTGAGGGGCTTGCGCTATTGCGGCGCACGAAAGATGCCCGAGATCGCAGACGGCACAACAGTGCGACACGCAGTGCTGGTGAAAGCCGCAAGCCAGCGTCGCGGCTAGAACTGTGCACGCGATCAGAACACAAGCCAGGACCACCGTAAATGTTGACGCGGGCTTTTTTGCGATCCGGTTTAACATCCGGTGAGGCGATTATATCAGTAGGAACGGATGAGCGGCGATGGTGCCGGCTGGACAGCCCCACAAGCGCGGCTAAAACATGATCTGCCGTTTTCGTCCGGCGATGGCCAGTCGAGCGGTGTGCCGGATCTCGAAGACACGCGCATGTAACGCGCGCGGTTCTGAAATGTTGCCTCGAAATACTTCCGTGCGAATCTCATGTATGAAGGCAGCGGAACGGGAGGAGACAAACGATGTACGCAATTACCGGAATAACAGGACAGGTTGGAGGCGCGGTTGCCGAAAACCTGCTCGCGGTTGGTGAGAAGGTTCGCGCCGTAGTTCGGAGTCGAGATAAGGGAAGGGCGTGGGCGGAACGCGGCTGTGAGGTGGCGCTCGCCGAGGTCAACGACGCCAGCGCTTTGACGAACGCTTTCGCATCTGCCAAGGGCGTGTTCGTAATGCTGCCGCCCATTTTCGATCCATCGCCTGGATTTCCGGAAGCGCGCGAGGCGGTCGAATCGATCCGGAAGGCGCTGGCTGCGGCCAGGCCCGCAAGGGTGGTATGCCTGTCCACCATCGGCGGTCAGGTGGGAAGGCCGAACCTGCTCAACCAGCTTCACATCATGGAGAAGGTTGCGGCGGGTCTGAAGCTTCCGGCCGCTTTTCTCAGGCCGGGCTGGTTTATGGAGAATTGCGCGTGGGACGTTGCGCCAGCGCGAGAACGCGGCGTCATACCGAGCTTTCTTCAACCACTCGATAGGCCGTTACCCATGATCGCAACAGCGGACATCGGGAAAGCGGCGGCGGAATTGCTCTTGAGTTCAACGGCCGCGGGGGTAGTGGAAATCGAAGGACCCGAGCGCATCTCTCCCAATCGGATCGCCGCTACTTTTTCGCATCTGCTCGGGAAAGAAGTGACGATGCAAGCCGTGCCTAGGGACTCGTGGGAGTCGCTCTTCCGCGCCCAGGGAATGAAGAACCCTGTGCCGCGGATGCAGATGCTGGACGGCTTCAATGAAGGTTGGATTGAGTTTGAAGCGAATCCACGGAAGGGAACGACTCCGCTCGAAACGGTTTTGCGATCATTGCTGGAGCAGAGTGCGTGAAGTAGACCGCGCCACATAAAGGTTAGTTTCGCAGGATTGGGTCGCGGCTCAAGTCACAGAACGATGCATGGCCACCTCGGGATGCGCGTCACGGCATCCGGTATACATTTGCGGCGGATCGTCATTAAAGCTCAAACCGCTATCAAATCGGCAGACACAAGCCGGGCCGCGCGCGGCTCGCCCATTTCGACGAGCGAAGAAGCCTTGCGGGCCTGTTCAAGCCTCGCCCATAAGTCCGGGTTGACTTCACTTAACGGTATGGCGGATTCCTCGAATTCCCGCAGCTTTTTTTCAAGGTACCGATTTACGGCCTCCGCGTGTTCCAAGTAGTAACCGCCGTTCCGCTCTTCGATGTGGCCGGTCGCCATGATACCCTCTCGAATCCAGTGTCGCACCGGATGAACGAGTGTTCAACTCTCGCGATCCAGACTACTCGCAAAACTATGCCCATTCTGTGGCCGGCGGTTCGAATCCACTCGCCCCGACCAATATCTTTCCTAATTCCTGTGAATTGCGACGATTGAACTTACCGGCTCCTGAGCGGCTACGCTGCCAAAGCTAGCGGACCTCCTGTCTATACTCCCAAGTGCGCCTTGAGAAACCGGCCCGTGTGCGACGCCGTGCACGCGGCGATCTCCTCCGGAGTTCCCGTGACCACCACCTCCCCGCCGGCGTGCCCGCCCTCGGGCCCCAGGTCAATCACATGATCGGCTGTCTTGATCACATCCAGATGATGTTCAATGAGAAGCACCGTATGTCCCGCGTCCACCAGCCGGTTCAGAGCAAGGAGCAGCCGCTCAACGTCCGCCAGGTGCAACCCGGTGGTCGGCTCATCCAGGATGTACACCGTGTGCCGGGAGCGCTGAAGTTTGCTAAGCTCGGTTGCAATTTTGATGCGCTGGGCCTCGCCGCCCGACAGCGTCGTCGCGGACTGGCCTAACGTCGGGTAACCCAGGCCCAGATCGTTCAGCACTTCGATCTTCTTACCGATGACTGCCTCCGCGGCAAAAAAGTCCGCTCCTTCTTCCACCGGCATGTTGAGCACGGCGTCGATCGTCTTTCCGCGCACCGTGACATCGAGCGTCTCCGCGTTGAAGCGCGCGCCCTTGCACGCGCCGCACGTCACTTCAACGTCGGGCATGAAGTAAAGCTGCGTCGTAATCGCGCCTTCCCCCTGGCACTCCTCGCAGCGGCCGCCCTTGACATTGAAGCTGAAGCGGCCCGCCTTATACTCGCGCTCGATCGATAGCGGAGCCTGCGTGAAGAGGTCGCGTATGTTGTCGTAGAAGCCAATATACGTGGACTTGCCCGATCCCGAAAGGCCGGTTACGGCGATCGGCTTGTCGCGAGGTATTTCGAGCGATACATTCTTCAGATTGTGCACCCGCGCGCCCTGCACCGCGATGGTGCTGCGCGCCGCAGTCCTGGCGTTTTTAAAAATCATCTGGCGGTTCTCCGAGATGTACGAACGCCAGTTCCTCGACCGTGACATTGCTTCTCTTGGTGAGCTGAACCGGCATGGAGACTTTGCCAATCAGGCCCTGGTCGGCGAGGTATTCGCACGCCGTCGAGACGCCCTCGACGTCGATGTGCCGTTTGAACCAGGCCTCGATTTCGCTGCAGGATCGCGCTTCGGCAGCTTCGCGCAAGTAGTCGAGCACAGGCCGGAACAGCGTTGCCGCCCGCTGCGCCAGGTACCCGTCGATCGCATCCAGCGCTGCCTGCACCGTGACGCGTGTCTTCCTCATGTTCAGCAGTCCGGAATACACGGTATTGAAAAACGCGGGATTCAGCTTTATCGCCTGTGGCAGCACCTCCCGATCCGCCAAGAGACCCGCGCCGATCGCTTCTATCCGGGCGAACGAGTTCGCCGCGTAAAGAATCCAGAGCGCTGTGTAATCGAGGTCGCCGCGTGTGATGAACCACTTGTGAGCTTTATAGACGGACGGGAGGGCGCGCGCCGCCGCCGCGAGACGCTGGACCCGCCTGTCGCGTTCGCCGATCTCGTGCAGGCGCGCGCAGAGTTGAGCGATGCTCTCGTCGTGTGTGTAGAGGAGGGTGCCCTTGGCCAGCAGTGAATGCATGAAGGAGTTGCGAACGGCGCCCTCCACCGTCTTGCGAAACTCCGCGCGGGGCATCGGCAACGCGTGGACATTCACTCCGCCGGCGTAAAGCGACAGGCTGGCCGGCTCGACCTTCTTATCGTCGATCGTGATCGGCGCCAGGTCGATGTCGGACTTCTCCCATACGACATCGTGCGACAGGCTGCCGCAGAGGATGGCTGCCAGGATAGACCGGTCCATTCTCACCTGCGCGACGAGATCGTCAAGTGCCGCCTTGAATTTCTGTTGAAAGTGCACTGTCGACGTGCTCATCTCGCATTCGCCCAAAGAACGCTTCGCGGATTGTAACGCAGATTCTCGGGACGCAGCGCTCATTATGGGGCGCAGGCTCAGGACCAACGGCGCTCTGAGATAACCTCACAAACCTACCGGGCCGTGACCGGAAGGGAGCGGTTACCTCTGAAACACCACCAGCGACCCTTTATTACCATGCCCGTCGTCATATTCCAGTTCCAGTTTATGAATCGACTTAATCTTCCCGTCTACCGCAATGCTGTGATCGGCTCTACCGTTGGAGCGGTATGGTGCAGCGACTCGAACCGCCTCATACTTTGTTATACGGACAAGGCGCGAATGTCTATGAAATTCGATTTATCCCGTATATTCGCTTCATTTCGACCACGCGGGGGCGAGGATGCTACACGTGTGCTCGCGCTTACGTGCTCCGAACGGGACCGGCGCGATTTGGAAGAAATTGCCTCAAGAAACCGCTGGCGATTGAGTCTCGCGCACACCTCGTCGCAAGCGGTCGAGTGCCTCAAGCGCGAGCCGATCGGGGTAGTTCTCTGCGATCGGGATATACCTGGAGCCGATTGGCGCGAACATATGAAGGTTCTTCGCCGCTGCTCGCCGCATAGCTGCGTGCTTCTCATATCCGGCGTAAACGACGACTATCTATGGGAAGAAGTAATTCGCATGGGCGGCTATGACGTGATCCAGAAGCCTTTCCAGGAGCCGCAAATTTTGCCCGCCGTTACGCTGGCGTGGTCTTACTGGAAGCGCTATGCACCTACGAAATAACTCCCTTGCGAATGGCATATAACATAAGTTCGGGCACGCTGTGGAGATTGAGCTTCTGAAGTATATTGCTGCGATGAGTTTCGACGGTGTACAAGCTTAAATTAAGCAGGCGCGCGATGTCTTTATTCGATTTCCCCTCGGCAAGTAGTTGCAGCAGTTCACGCTCCCGCGTGGTGAGTAACTCATAGCTGTCTTCGACGCCACGTTGCTGTAGTTGCCGCATGTAGTCGTCGGCTAACATGCGGCTAATAACCGGGCTGAAGAAGGCCTTGCCGCCGCTCACGGCTCGTATGGCATTGATGAGATCCCCTTCGGCGGAATCCTTGAGCAGGTACCCGCGAGCGCCAGCCTTGAGCGCCCGGAGTAAGTAACCTTCATCGGAGTGCATGCTTAATATAACAATCGCAACTTGGGGATATCGGGAAGTGATCTGTCTGGCGGCCTCGATTCCGTTCAGGATCGGCATGGCCACATCCATTACGACCACATCGGGCCGGTCCTTTTCCGTTTCCTGGATAGCTTGCCTTCCGTCCGAAGCTTCGCCGACGACCTGCAGGTCGGCTTGACGTTCCAGGACAGCCCGCAAGCCGCTACGCAGGATAGTGTGGTCGTCGGCCAAGAGGATGCGAATCACGCTCCACCTTCCTGCAATGGAAGAGATGCGGCGAGCAGCGTGCCGCTCCCGGGCTGAGAATCGATCTTGAATGCCCCGCCGAGGTTGGCGATCCGCTCCTGGATGCCGAGGAGTCCAAGCCCACGCTCGTTGGTGTCGAATCCACACCCGTCGTCCTGAATCGTGAGTAACAGGCTTTGGTTCGACTTCCGGACTTGTACTCGTACCAGTTGGGCGTTAGCGTGGCGGGCGGCGTTGTTGAGGCCCTCCTGAACTACGCGGTAGGTGCAGGTCCTTAGTTCGTCGGGGAGCTCGTTGCAGGTGTCGTCGGCGGCCACATCCACTCGGACTCCAAACTGGCGTGTTGTTTCGCGTGCCTGCCAGCGTAAAGCCGGCGCCAGTCCCAAATCGTCGAGCATGGACGGACGTAGCAACAGGGACATGTTCCGCACCGCTCGAACGCTGTTCTCCGCGATCTCGCGAAGAGTGTTCAATTGAGGCGCCAGGGCTTCTCGGGCCGGCTCCGAAAGGTTTGCCGAGAGATTCCCTAATCCGACGAGTAAGGCGGACATGGACTGGCCGACCTCATCGTGCAACTCACGAGAAATCGCGCTACGCTCCGTTTCCTGCGCATGAACCAGGCGCGCGGACAGCTCTTTCAATTCGCGGCGAGCCTGCGCGGTTTCCCGATGCCGCGCAGTGGCTTGCTTCTCCACCCGCACAATTCGGACAATACTGATCGAGGCCAGCATCATCCCCGCGAAGAGGGTTGTGAATAGTGTGACCGTCATTCCAGTCCGCACCTCCGAAAACAGGACTTTCATCCGTTTATCGCTCACATTAAGTTGATCCTCGTTGAGAGACTGTATTTCGTCAGCGAGATCGAGCACGGCCCTCCTCCGGGGAAAAACGTCGTCGCGAAGAAACCCATACCCCTTTTCATGCCGTTCGACTCCCTTCCACTCCAGCGCCGGTTCGAGCACTCGCCAATAGTCCGCTAACTGAGCTCGCAGACGGTTGAGCGGCGTAGCGGCGCTAGCGCCCGTGAGATTTGCGTAAGAATCGATGGCGGCTTCCATATCCCGGTGCACGTGAACCAGGTCGGCACGATATGCGTCCGCGCGTTGGCGCTCCGGTTCGAGGAGGTAATCCCGGACATATGTCCCGGAAATGTACACATCGGCCCGGATTTGATTGAGCAGCCGGTTACGCAACACAAAATCCTGTTGGATGCGAGCGCCCCGCTGCTCTGTTTGATCGAGAGCTCGCCTGGTGTTCCAGCCCGCGTAGGCCATGAGCACGAGCACGCCCCCAAATCCGATGATCAGGATGAGACTGCTATGTTGGACATGGCTGGAGGTGTCCACGGCTCGACCCTGGCACCATTCTCCCTGAATCCCCGTAAGGAGTCCAGCCAAAACAGGTTGCCACGAGGTGTTTTTCCCTGAAAATACTGTCGTTACGGAATCCGTTAGCCGCCGGATGCATCAGGCGGCGTAGCCCGGCAAACCGGGGCAAGAGGTGGCGCCGGGAGCCTGGTCTTGTTAGGTGTCTTCGAGATTCGATGAAGCTTGGGAAGTGACTTGCGGCGCGCTAGCCACCCCGGATGAGAGCCAAGTTGAAACGCAAGCGCGTGTACTCGTGTTTTCGCCTCTTTATACCGTGCTTGTGGTATGTCAAAGATCCCTTTTGGGCTATAGAGTGATTGCAGTAGAACGCGTTACTAACTGACGGGCGCACCCTCTTTCACACACCCAAATGCGCCCGTCGCCCAACCGTGGGGCCGTCGGTCCGAGGGAAGTTTGGCTGGGATGGATCTCTTCGAGAATTGTCACTCGCGAGGCAGTCAGACGGAATGCCGCGAGCCTGCCGCCGTTCCTCAACGAACGCTGGCGCAGCGCTGCTACAGCGGACGCGCGAGCGCCGGTTAGCAAAGTCGCGAACTCCTTTTTTCTTCGTTTTAGCCGCATGGCGCTACCGTCAAATCTCTGGAAAATTACCGTTCTCGTGGTATACCCACGGGGAACCGAAGTATCTATACTCTAACAAGTAGCCGTCGATTGAAATACCCAACCCGCCCGATGAAAAAAGACCAACAGGTCAGCGCCGAATTCCTGGAGTTCCTTGGCCGCACGGACACTTGCACCGTCTCGAACGCGATCGAGCGATTTAATGTCCGCATGCGGAATGAAGGATTTATTCATGACGTCACCCACTGTGTCTTCCCGGATTTGCCACCGGTCGCGGGGTACGCTGTCACCGGCCGGATCAGGACGAGCGCTCCGCCCATTGCGGATCTTTGTTATTACCATCGACTAGATTGGTGGCGGCACGTCGCGGCGTTGCCAGCGCCGAAGATCATTGTGATTGCCGATGTGGACCGCATTCCCGGGACGGGGGCCCTGCTGGGCGAGATTCACGTTCGAATCGCGAGGGCATTAGGATGCGTCGCGTGCGTGACGAACGGAACGGTTCGCGACATTGAAGGCATACGGTCGGCGGAATTCCAATGCTTCGCGTCGGGAACCAGCGTTTCACATTCCTATGCCCACATCATTGAATTTGGCGAACCCGTAGATATTGGCGGCCTCACAATATCGACAGGAGATCTGCTCCATGGGGATCGCCACGGCGTGCTCAAAGTGCCGTACGGCGTTGTGGATGGGCTGCCGGCGGAGGTTGCTCACATCCAGAACCGTGAAGCCGAGCTGATTCGATTCTGTCAATCGCCTGAATTCTCGCTCGGTAAACTGGAACCCATTTTGGAGCAGGAGAGCGCTTCTTGCCAGCCGCGCTATCGGTAAGCGGGAAAATACGGGTGGCTCGGCTTCAGATTCCAGTCGCGGCTGTATTCAGTCCCGCGCGGATTCTGCGTAAGCTGAAAGGCATGCCGCACTGGGGCCGGTTCCTGGGGCTCAAATCGAGACAGGCAGACGCGCCTGCACACGCTAATTCTGCGGTCCGTCTATTGGCGATCACGACGGATGACGTGTTTTACACGTCTCTCGTCGACATCGCGGCGAGTTGCGGCTGGGAAATCCGCCGCGCAGCCGCCTTACCGGAAGCGATAGATCTCATTCGCTCCTTTTCCATTCCTCTGGTAATCCTCGATTGGTCCGACAGTGGCCGGGACTGGCGGCGGGAACTTGGCCGGTTATGTACTGGACCATGCCCCCCTTGCGTCTTACTGGCGTCCGCGGTTGTGGACGACAATCTCAAGGGTGAAGTGCTGCGTCATCGCGGCTACGATGTCCTTCCGCGGTCCGGAAATCGCGAACAAATCATTCGATTGATACAATTCGCCTGGTTTTGGACGACGAGATCGAGATGGCTGATGGAAGCCGAAACACCAAGGGGCAAATCCTAGAATGCGCTTCGTAATCGCCGGTGCAGGCGTCGGTCTATTTGTCATTTCTGTAGCCCTGTTTTCTTCGTGCTCCCGCCGTGAAGTTTCCGCCAAGACCACGGAGGATTCCGCAATGGCAACAGTGGGAACCGTAGCGGTGACGAGCCATGCTCTGGCTCAACATTTGACCGTTAGCTCTGAGCTGGTCCCATTCCAGCAGATCGATGTGTACGCGAAAGAAGCCGGCTATGTGAAGACGCTGTTGGTCGATTACGGCACGCACGTTAAGCAGGGCCAGCTCATGGCGACGCTCGAAATCCCGGAACTGGAGGCGCAACTGCAGCAGGACCAGGCGGCAATCCACGCGCAGGCCGACGAGATCGTGCGCGCCTCGCACGACGTGGAGCGCGTGAAAGCGCAGCACGATGTTCTTCGTCTGCAGTATGAGCGGTTGAAAGCCGTTTCGCAGACCAAGCCCGGACTCGTCGCGCAGCAGGAAGTGGACGACGCGCAGGGGAAGGATCTGGCCTCGGAATCGCAGTTGGAAGCGGCGCAAGGCGCATACGAAGCGGCGAAGAGCCAGCTTGTGATGGCGCAGGCGAAACTCACGCACGACCAGGCGCTGTACGATTATTCGAAAATCACGGCGCCCTTTGCGGGCGTGGTCACGCAGCGTTTCGCGAACCTTGGGGCTTTGATGCAAGCGGGAACCACATCCACGCAAGCGACGCCTTTGGTGCGGCTTTCCGAGGAAGACGTGTACCGTCTGGTGATTCCGGTGCCCGAATCGTATGTGAGGTACATCCGCATCGGCGATCCCGTAGGCGTGCGCGTCTCATCCCTCAATAAAGATTTCACGGGTAAGGTGGCGCGATTCGCGGTCGAGTTGAACGACTCCACCCGCACCATGCACACCGAAGTTGATGTGAAGAATACCGATAGCAGCATGGTGCCCGGCTTATACGCGGAAGCCGTCCTGACCTTCAACGACAAGCCCACTGCCCTGGCCATCCCGCTGCAGGCGATCAATCGTTCCGGCGAAGCAACGTCGGTCTCTATTGTGGATCAAGCGGGCCGCGTCGCAGAGCGCAAAGTCGAATTGGGGATTCAGACCGCGAATTACGCCGAGGTTGTGAGCGGCCTCCATGCAGGCGAGCAGTTAATTGTCAGCGACCGCAGTGGGTTGAAGCCAGGCCAGCAGGTCAAAGCGCAGCCGGTCCAGGCCATGGTCTACGAAGGCGCGGAGCAGTAACGGCTTAACATGTCGGCATTCTCGATTCGAAATCCTTACTTCATCATTGTTCTCTGCCTCGCGGTATGTATTCTGGGGGCAACTGCATTGGTCCGCATGCCGGTTGATCTGTTTCCGGCCATCAACCTGCCCCAGGTAGTGGTCGCGACTTTCTATTCGGGCATGCCTCCCGAGGACATCGAGACGGACATCACATCGCCCCTCGAACGCTTTTTCACCCTGGCCAGCGGCATCGACCACATGGAGTCACATTCACTCCTCGGTGTCAGCATGATCCGCGTCTTTTTCCAACCGGGCACTAACGCCGATGCGGATGTAACGGAGTTGTCCAATCTCGCGCTGGCGGACTTGAAACGTCTGCCGCCGGGAACGCTTCCGCCGGTGGTTCTGAAATCGGATGCTTCCAGCTTGCCAGTGTGCCTGGTGGCCGTGAAAGGTCCTGGATTAACGGAAACACAGCTTCACGATTACGCCCAGTTCGCCATCCGCAACCAGATCGCGGTTATTAACGGCGCCACCATTCCCCCACCATTCGGAGGCAAGTATCGCCAGATCATGGTTCGTGTGGATCCCTACAAGCTGCTGTCCCGGGACTTGAGCGTAATGGACGTCGTGCATGCGGTCAATAGCTCCAACCTCATCCTGCCCGCGGGCGACGTTAAAATGGGCCCCTTCGATTACTACGTCTATTCCAACAGCCTCGTCGACAATATGAGGCAGCTCAACGATGTTCCTCTCAAAGCCGAGGGCAATTCCTGGGTTCGGGTCAGCGACGTCGGCAATGCGGAGGACGCCGCTGCAACGCAGTACAACATTGTCCGCGTGGGCGGCCAGAAATCATCCTACATTCCGATCATGAAGCAGGGCGGCGACACCAACACCCTCGAAGTGGTGAACGGCGTTCGAAATCTAATTCATCATCTGTACGATATCCCCAAGCAGATGTCGGCGGAGCTGTTGTTCGACCAATCCGTTTTCGTCAAGGAAGCCATACAAACCGTCTTGCATGAGGGCCTGATCGGGTTATTCCTGACCAGCATCATGATCCTGCTCTTCCTCGGAAACGTCCGCGCCACCACTGCTGTTCTGCTTTCGATTCCGCTTTCGGCGCTGGCGACGTTTGTGATTTTAGGTTTCGTGGGCGCAACCGTCAACACCATGATTCTGAGCGGACTCGCGCTGGCATTCTCGCGAGTGATCGACAACTCGGTGATCTCGCTCGAAAACATTTACCGTCACCTCGAAATGGGCCAGTTACCTAGGCTAGCCGCGGAGTTTGGCGGACAGGAAGTCACGCTAGCGGTGCTGGCCGCGACCCTGGTTGATGTCGTGGATTTCTTCCCGGTCACGTTTCTCTACGGTGTGAGTAAGTTTCTATTTTCCGCTCTCGCCCTCGCCTTTTGTATTTCACTGCTGGTCTCATTCGTCGTCGCAATGACGGTGATTCCACTGTTCTGTTCCCGGTTTCTGAAGGCCGTCCCGCACGTGCATGGCGAATCGCATTCCGCATCCCAAGAAGGCGAGATCGAACCCGCTGCAGTGGGCGAGAGTAAGACATCCCGGTGGGCGCGCTTCAACGCCGGCTTCAATCGCCAGTTCAATCGCTTCCTGGATGTTTACGAAAAATGGGTGCGGATCGCCCTGCGGCGGCCCGGCCTCACCGTGTTTGCTTTGATGGCCGTGTTCGTTTTGAGCCTCGCCATTTATCCATTTCTCGGCGTTTCGTTCTTCCCGCGCACGGATGCTGGCCAGTTCACGATAAACCTGAAAGCGCCGACCGGCTCGCGCATCGAATTGACCAACGATTATGTCGCTAAGGTAGAGAATCTGATCGAACAAACGGTCAAACCGGAAGACTTTCACATGATCGTTTCGAACATTGGTGTGGTCAACGATTTCTCGTCTCTATACACGACTAACTCCGGCTCTTACACGGCGACTATCCAGACGCAGCTCTCGGACGATCACAAAACTGGCAGTTACGAATACATGGGCGAGGTGCAGCGCCGCTTGAACGCTGAGTTTCCCGAATTGCGGACCTTCTTCCAGAGCGGCTCGATGGTGGACGCGATCCTCAATACGGGAATGCCGGCGCCGATTGATGTCCAAGTGACCAGCCCTAACCTCGGTGACGACTACAAGCTGGCGCAGGAGTATGCGGCCCGCATTTCGAAGCTGAGCGGAGTCGGCCAGGTTTACATTCCACAGGATATGGATTATCCCGGCTTGCGAATGGACGTCGACCGCGTGCACGCCGCGGAACTGGGATTGACTCAGAAAGAAGTAGTGGACAATGTCATTACCGCTCTGAACTCGAATGCGATGATCGATCCGAATTACTGGGTGGATCGCAAGAGCGGCAACAACTATTTCCTGACGGTTCAATACTATGAGCACGGCACGCCGGCCATTCGCGATCCTTTCGGCCTCAAGAATATCCCCTTACGAGCGCCGAACCTCAAGACCCCCACGACGCTCGATACGGTGGTGAAGCTGGTGAACATCCAATCTCCGACCGAGGTGGACCATTACCAGATCCAGCGCTCGACGGACGTGTATGTCACCCCAAAAAAAGAAGACCTGGGGCACGTCACGACGCAAATTAATAAGGTGCTGGCCCAGGTCCCGCACGCCGCAAACGTGCGCGTCCAATTGCGAGGGATGGTTCAAGGGATGAACGAATCGTTCTCCAGCTTCGCCACCGGCTTCACGCTTTCCTTCATGCTCTTGTATTTGATTCTGATCGCTCAGTTCAAATCGTTTATCGACCCCATCCTGATCATGCTGGCGATACCGATGGGAGTGACAGGCGTCCTGCTGATTCTTCTGTTCACCAATACGACGCTGAATGTCATGTCTCTCATGGGCGTGCTCATGTTAGTCGGCATCGCGAATTCGAACAGTATTTTGATTGTCGATTTCGCGCATCGCCTGGAAGAGCAAGGGCTGAGCGTCGCGGACGCCGTTATTACGGCCTGCCGCGTGCGTTTGCGGCCGATCCTGATGACCTCTCTTGCGACCATCATCGGCATGATCCCGATGGCATTAAAGCTGGGAACGGGCGCCGAACAATACGCTCCCATGGCGCGCGCTATCATCGGCGGCCTGACATCGTCGGTCCTGCTGACCATATTTATCGTACCGGCGGCTTACCTATTCATTTACCGGAGAAAGGAGAAAAGCCTTCAAAGCGCGTAGCTGAAGCATGTCTTCCTTCTCCATCCGCAATCCATATTTCGTTGTCGTCCTTTGCCTGGCCGTATCCCTGCTAGGCGTCACTGCGGCCGCGCGGATGCCTGTCGACTTATTCCCTAACATCAATCTTCCCCAGGTAGTGGTGGCGACGTTCTATTCGGGCATGCCGCCGCAGGATATTGAGACAAATATTACGTCCCCTCTGGAGCGCTTCTTCACCTTGGCGAGCGGCATCGATCACATGGAGTCGCATTCGCTGCTCGGCGTCAGTATGATCCGCGTCTTTTTCCAGCCCACCACAAACGCCGATGCCGACGTGACCGAACTCTCAAATCTCGCGCTGGCCGATTTGAAGCGGTTGCCGCCAGGCACCTTACCACCAGTCGTTTTGAAGTCCGACGCGTCGAGTCTTCCGGTCTGCCTGGTCGCCGTGAAGGGTCCCGGGCTCACCGAAACTCAGCTTCACGATTTCGCGCAGTTCGCTATCCGAAATCAGATTGCGGTGATCAAAGGCGCCACCATTCCCCCTCCCTTCGGTGGCAAATACAGGCAGATCATGGTTCGCGTCGATCCCTACAAGTTATTCTCCCGCGACCTCAGCGTCATGGACGTGGTGCACGCCATCAACGATGCCAACCTGATTCTTCCGGCCGGTGACGTCAAAATGGGGCCATACGATTACTATACGTATTCCAATAGCCTAGTCGATAACATGCAGCAGTTGAACGACGTGCCCTTGAAGGCAACCGGGGACGCCTGGGTCCGCGTGAGCGACATAGGGAAAGCCGAAGACGCCAGCGCCACGCAGTACAACATCGTACGGGTTGCCGGCCAGAAATCCTCCTACATTCCGATCATGAAACAAGGCGGGGATACCAACACCATCGAAGTGGTGAACGGGGTTCAGAAGCTCATTAACCATCTGTTCGACATTCCCAAGCAGATGACCGCCGAGTTGCTCTTCGACCAATCCGTGTTTGTGAAAGAGGCCATCAAAACGGTGCTTGATGAGAGCCTGATCGGCTTGGTATTGACCAGTATCATGATTCTGCTGTTTCTCGGAAACTTCCGGGCGACAACAGCGGTGCTGCTGTCCATTCCACTCTCGGCGCTGGCAACATTCGTAGTCCTAAACTTCATGGACGCGACTGTCAATACGATGATTCTGGGAGGCTTGGCGCTGGCTTTCTCGCGTGTCATCGACAATTCCGTGATCTCGCTCGAGAACATTTACCGGCATCTCGAACTCGGCGAGGAGCCCATGGCCGCGGCAAAAGTTGGCGCGTCGGAAGTCACGTTAGCGGTGCTCGCCGCAACGCTGGTCGCCGTGGTCGATTTCTTTCCTGTAACTTTTCTTTATGGCGTGAGCAAGTTCCTCTTCTCAGCCCTG
>JBEKUT010000038.1:0-25902 GCA_049514735.1 Bryobacteraceae bacterium | reverse complement strand
CCTCCATTCTCCTGGCCGGTGCCTGGAAAAGCTATACGTTCTTTCGCGACATGCCGAAGAATCAGGAACAAATCGCGACCACCAAAGTCCGGCGTGGCGACGTCATCGTCCGCAGCTTTGCCCGCGGCGAACTTCGCGCCGCCCGATCAGTCACGCTGATCGCACCCAATCTCTTCGGCACCGTCCAGGTGACTCGCATCGCTCCGCTCGGCGGATTCGCCCGCGCTAAAGATCTGATCGTGGAGTTCGACGATTCCGAAGTGAACTCCCGGGTCGAAGAGCAAGTGCTCGGCCTCGAGCAAACCGACGAGCAGATCAAGAAAGCGCAGGCGGACCTCGCCGTCAGCAGCAATCAGGATCAGGTGGATCTGCTCACCGCCCAATTCGATGTCAAGCGCGCTGAGCTCGAAGTCAAGCGTAACGACCTGCTTTCCGCCATCGACGCCAAGAAGAACGTCCTGTCTCTCGAAGAAGCCAGGAAGCACCTGAAGCAGCTCGAAAGCGATATCCAATCCCGCCGTCAACAGGCCAAAGCGCAGATCGCCGTGCTTCAGGAGAACCGCAACAAGAGCGTGCTCGAGCTCGACATTGAGAAGCAGCGCCTCTCGCAAGTAAAGCTGCTCGCGCCCATCAGCGGTCTCGTGGCGATTCGCCAGAACCGTCCGAATTTCTATTTCCCCGGCATGCAGATTCCCGATGTTCGCGAAGGCGATCAGCTCAATCCCGGAGTTCCCGTCGCCGACGTTCTCGATCTCTCCGAGCTCGAAGTGCTGGCGCGAGTAGGCGAACTCGACCGCGCGAACCTGCGTGAAGGCCAGGAGGCCATCCTGCAGCTCGACGCGATTCCCGGCCAGCGCCTCAACGGCAAAATCAAATCCATGAGCGGCACCGCTACGTCGAATATCTTTTCAAGCGATCCCGCCAAGAAGTTCGACGTCGTCTTCTCCGTCGATATGAAACAGCTCTTTAGCGTGCTGGGAGTAAAGCCCGCGCAGATTCAAAAGCTCCTCGCGATCTCTGAGACGAACGCAGAACGCAACACGCCGTACGCTGTACGCGACCCCAATCTTCATGCTCAAGCTCCAGCGGCGCCCACGCCTCAAGCCGCGCCCGCATCTCAATTCACCTCCAAAGAACTGGAAGAAGCCAAGCTCCCCCCGCCGCCCGAAGAAGATTCGCAGTTCGATGTCTTGCTCCGCCCCGGCCTGCTGGCCGACGTCGAAATCATCGTCGACCGTATCCCCAACGCCATCTCACTTCCCACGCAAGCGGTTTTTGAAAAGGACGGCCAACTGATCGCCTACGTCAAGAATGGCAATTCTTTCGAAGCCCGTCCGTTCAAACCTCTCAAGCGCAGTGAATCGACCATGGTGGTCGCCAGCGGACTCCAACCCGGAGAAATCGTCGCCCTCGCTGACCCGGCCGCGCAAAAAGACGACAAGAAGAAAGGCGCCAAGCCGGACAACGGAGGAGCTATGGAAGCGCTTCCAGCGAAGTAGGCTATGACGAACATTACCGCCTATCTTCCGGAATTGTACATGGGGCTTTCCAGCCTCCTCGTGCACAAGCTGCGCAGCTTGCTGACCATGCTCGGCATGATCTTCGGCGTTGGCGCGGTAGTGGCGATGCTCGCCATCACCGCCGGCGCGCAGAAAGAAATGATGAGCTATATCGATCTGCTCGGCGTCAACAACATCATCATCGAAGCGAAGGAAGCCGTCGACCGCAATGAATTGCAGGCGCGCCGGGTAATCTCTCCCGGACTCACCTTTCGCGATTTTCGCGCCATCTCCGAAAACGTCCAGGGCATCGAAGCCCTCACTCCGCGCAAGCGCTTCAAGCCCCTCAAAGTGCTTCCCAAGCCTGCGCAGGAGCCGCCCCTCTTGATTGGTGTGGAACCGAATTATCTCGGCATCAACAATCTCAGAATGGTCGAAGGCCGCTTCTTCAACGAAGAGGACGACGCGAAATCGGCCGCCGTCTGCGTGCTCGGCGAATCTTCGAAAGTCAATCTGCTCGGCTACGAGCCGGCGCTCGGCAAGTATGTCAAGATCAACGACACCTGGCTGCAAGTAATCGGCGTGATGGCTGGGCAAGCCACGGCCGACTCCGACGTAGAGGGTATTGAAGTCGCCGATAGAAATAATCTCGTCATCGCGCCACTCAATACTGTCATGCGCCGTTTCGAAGACAACAACAGCTATCTCAAGGACGAGATCGACGGAATTTATATCAAGGTCTTGCCGAACACCAATTCAGTCGAGACCGCCGGCGTGGTCAACGCAATCCTATCCACCACTCATAAAGGCGCGGGCGATTTCAATGTCGTGGTTCCAGCCGGACTGCTCGAGCAGAAACGGCGCACGCAGTTCACATTCAAAGTAGTCATGATTTGTATCGCCGGGATTTCCTTATTAGTCGGCGGCATCGGAATTATGAACATCATGCTCGCCACGGTTCTGGAACGTACCCGCGAGATCGGCATCCGCCGCGCCATCGGTGCGCGCCAGTCCGACATTGTCCGGCAGTTCCTCACCGAAGCGGTTCTCATATCGATCTTGGGCGGCTTAATCGGCATTGCCTTCGGCTTCAGTCTCTCGCGCATCATCGCCGCCGCCGCGGGCTGGTCCACCGTCGTTACCTTTTCATCCATCGCCGTCGCTTTCGGCGTATCGGTCGGTATCGGACTTCTGTTCGGAATTTATCCCGCCGTGCAAGCGGCGAAGCTGGATCCCATTGAGGCGATCCGGTACGAATGACGATCTCTATGCGTTTGGTTGCGATTCTCTCCGCACTTACTTTCAGCACCGCCTGGGCCCAGACGGACCCGTTTTTTCCGAAGCCGTCTTACTTCAGAAATCATTTTAGAAACGTTCCGACGAAAGTGGAATTGCAGCCGCCCGTGCGCTTATCCGACTTTGTCGTCGGCGGCAAGCTGGAGTTGTCGCGCAAGAATTATCTCGAGCTAGTGATGGCGAACAATCCCGACATCGCCGTTCAGAAGCTCAATGTCGATTTCAGCCGCGACGCCATCCTGCGCGCCTTTTCCGTTTTCGATCCTATTGCATCGGCCAGCTTCAGCACCGCCCGGCAGGAGACGCCCTCCAGCACTTTGCTCGCCGGCGCCGCGACACTCAATACGTTGACGCAGCCGTTCTCATTGGGCTATCAGCAGACCATGGTCACCGGCACGCAATATAATCTGACCTTCACCGATACAAGAACGTCCACCAACAGCTCCTTCTCCACCTTCAACCCGCAGCTCAGTTCGGGATTTCTTTTCAACATCACGCAGCCGCTCCTGCGCGGACGCGGAATGTTCATCACTAAAATTCCCATCTCCATCGCGACCAGTAAGCTGAAGGCCACGGACTTCAGCTTTCACGACCAGGTGATCCAGTTGCTCGCGGCCGCCGAAAACGCTTACTGGGATGTCGTGAACGCCCGCGAAACTTTGCGCGTTCAGGAAGAATCGCTCAAGCTCGCCGACGCCGCTCTCACCCGCGCGAAAAAGGAGATTGAACTGGGCGCGACCTCGAAGCTCGAAGTCTTCCAGCCGGAAGCGAACCGCGCCAATGCGGAACTCGGCGTAATCCAGGCCCGCTTCCAACTCGATCAGGTAGAAAACGCGCTACGCCGCCAGATGGGCGCCGATCTCGATCCCGCCTACCGCAACATGCCGCTCCTTCTCACCGAATCGGTCGACATGCCGCTAGAATCGAAGCCGCTCGATCGCGAAGCCTATGTCGAATCCGCCCTCCGCCATCGTCCGGATCTGCGCAGCGCCATCCAGAACCTGGATGTCGATGACCTCGGCATCAAACAAGCTGACGATCGCATGCGTCCCTACCTTGCGCTCACCGCGCAATATGGATCGTCGGGATTAGGCGGAATTTATTACCCCGGTACCGACCTGACGAATCCCACGGCGATCGTCACTCCCATTCCCGGCGGTCTCGCCGACGCGCTGCGCGGCGTTTTTGGCTTCACCTATCCTGTGTATGGATTCGGCTTGACCCTCACCTTGCCGATTCGCGATCGCTACGCCGCGGCGAATCTCGCCGATGCCGTGGTCCAAAAGCATATGGATGCGCTGAAGGTCCGCTCCACCGAAGAAAACGTCCGTCTCCAGGTGGTCACCGCCATCAGCTTGGTCGAGCAAAGCCGCGAAAGCGTGCGCATCGCGAAGATCGCGCGCGACCTCGCACAGAAACGCGTCGAAGCGGATCAGCAGCGTTATGAGCTCGGCGTCATCACGCTGTTCTTCGTGCTCGATTCGCAAAACGCCTTCGTGCAAGCTGAATCCAATCTGGTGGCTCAAACCATCAGCTACAAGCGCAACGAGCTGAACCTGCTGCAGCGAACCGGCGAACTCCTCGACGAGCGTGGCATCGTGCTGCAATAACTCCAGTGGGAAAAATTCGAGTCCTCTCCGACAACGTCGCTAATAAGATCGCGGCCGGCGAGGTCGTGGAGCGCCCAGCATCCGTTGTCAAGGAACTGCTGGAGAATTCGCTCGACGCCGGCGCGTCGTCGATCCGCGTCGACGTCGATAGCGGCGGACGCAGGCTCATCCGCATCGTCGACGACGGCTGCGGCATGCTGCGCGACGACGCCATGCTGGCCTTCGAACGCCACGCTACCAGCAAGCTGAGCGACGTGAAGGATCTGCTCTCCATCTCCACCCTCGGCTTTCGCGGCGAGGCTCTACCCTCCATCGCTTCCGTGTCGCGCTTGATTCTCGAAACCCGCTCCGCTGACGAGACCACTGGAACAGCGGTTGAATTCGCGGGCGGCAAGCTCCTGCGCTGCGACGAATTTCCCGCCGGCGTCGGCACCACCATCACCGTCCGCGATCTGTTCTTCAATGTTCCGGCCCGCAAGAAATTTCTGCGCTCCGACCAAACCGAGCTTGCCCACATCGCTTCCCTCGTCACTCATTACAGCCTGGCCCATTCAAGCAAATCGTTCCAACTTCGGAACGGCGCTTCGGAACTACTCGACGTCACGCCGGTCGAGACGCTGCGCGAACGCGTCTACCAGGTCTTCGGAGCGCAGACCCTCGACGAGCTTGTCGACCTCGGCTACATCGAACGGAATCTCGAAGTGCCCATGGCCGAAGAGCAGGAGACGCGTGTCTTCGCCCTGCGCGGATTCATCTCCGGCCCCCAGGTTCAGAAGATGAATCGCAATTCGATCTTCCTGTTCGTGAACGGCCGTCTGATCCGCGACAAGCTGTTGCTCCACGCCCTATCGTCGGCGTATCACAATCTGATGCCGCCAGCCTGCTATCCCTTCGCGCTGCTCTTTCTCGATTGCGACGCCGAAGAGGTCGATGTCAATGTCCATCCTTCGAAAACGGAAGTGCGATTCCGGCACGGCACTTTCGTTCACGATTTTGTGCGCGATGCCATCCGCGATAAACTGATCGCCGCGCGTCCGGTTTCCAGTCTGCCGCTGCCGCCTTATCAGGAACCGCAACCGGCGGCCGCGCTGCCGTACTCCGAATTCACCCAGCGTCTCGAAAACCAGGAGTGGCCCATGCCTCCAGTCTTAGTGGAATCAAACCCCGACCTTCCCGTCTTCACCATGCGGCCCACCGACGGTCCGCCACAGCGCTTCGACTTCTCACTGGCGGACGAGCCGGTGCCCGCTCCCGCGCGCGTAAATGGCTTGCCCATTCCCGAAACCCACGGCAGCATGCCGGTGTACAGCGACGGCGCCGAAAGCCTCGCTTCCCTTCCCGACTTGCGGCCGCTCGGGCAGCTTCACGACAGCTTCATCATCGCGGCCGGACGCGATGGCCTCTGGATCATCGACCAGCACGTGGCTCACGAACGGATTCTGTTTGAACAGGTGCTGCGGCAGCAATCGGAAAACCGCGTCGAGCGCCAGCAACTGCTGATGCCGATCGTTCTGGAACTAACCGCTACGCAGCAGATCGAATATGCCCGCATCGCCGACGAACTCAACCGCACCGGGTTCGATACCGAACCGTTCGGCAATCGCACCATCGCCGTGAAAGCCGCCCCCGCCGGCATTGGCCCAGCCGATATCGAACGGCTCGTTTTCGAAATTCTGGAGATTGCGGAGGGCGAGCAGCGCAAGGTCTCGCTCGACGATCTGCGCCGTGGAATGGCCGCCACCATCGCCTGCCGCGCGGCCATCAAAGTCAACATGCGGCTCGATCAAACCAAGATGGAATGGCTGCTGCACGCTCTGGCCGCAACCGACTGCCCCATGAGTTGCCCCCACGGCCGCCCCATCGCGCTTCGCTATTCCATGCGGGATATTCTCAAGAGCTTCCACCGGATTTAAAAGGTCGCGAAATCACGCACGCATTGATGCCGCCGATGCCCATGGACAGCTTGCCGCTCAACCCCTCCGCGGGCTCACAAGCAACGTCGAATACCACGCGGTCGTGCAGTGCCTTGATCGCCGGATTAAAGCGGTCGGGCTGCAGAGGAGTTGGAAACAGCTTGCCCCGCGCGTAGCCCATGTATTGCGCGGTCAGCTCCCACCCGCCGCCGGCGCTCATTCCATGCCCGAACGTTCCTTTGCGCGCCGTCACCAAAACTGCATCGGGAAGCACCGAACTCAACGTGGCCATCTCGGAATAATCTCCGGGGGTCGCGGTTGCATGCAGGTCCCATCCTCCGATAGCCGACGGCTCCACTCCCGCCTGCTCCAGCGCCGCGTGAATCGCGGCTTTCGGACCTTCGATCGTAGGCGTAACAATATGATGTGCGTCCGAACTCGTGCCCACCGCGAGTGGCTCCATCCCGAGCGGCTTGTAGCCCCTGGCTTCGAAATAATCGAGGTCGCCGAGGATCCAAACCACCGACCCGCCCGCAACATGAGTGCCTTGCAGATCGGTCAACGGCAGCGACAATTTCCGATCGGCGGCGATCACGCGGGCACTATAAAACGCGCCGACCGTCAGCGGATGCGGCGGCGGATCGGTGGCGCCGACGACGACGGCTTTCGCGTCTCCGCTACGAATCGCCTTGATCGCGAGATCCAGCGCCACACCGAAAGTCGAGCAGGCCGCCGCGGGCGCGAACGCGAGTCCCGTGATTTTTCCGAGAATCGAAACCTGCGCCGCCGGCGTGTTGTGGATGTTCCAAATTACGTTGGCCGTAACATTCCACGGCGGCTTTGGAGCGCTCCATTTTTCCTGCATCTTGGCGCGGCGTTTTTCCTTTTCGCGAATCAGGTTGAGTTTTCCGGACTCGATCTCGCCTTCGAAGGTGAGGCTGTCGATCGCCGCCAGTTCCACGAGATAATCCTGCAACTCGGGAGACCGCGCGGCCCAGTGCGCCGACCATGTCTCTTCATCGCCGGATTGCGTGTTGCCGTCCTCGAGATAGGCGCGCAGCTCGGAGTTGCGCTCCGGTTGGGCCCAGAAACAATTCCACGCGCGCTGCGCTTTGTAGAGCGCGATGCTCGCATCGTGGATAGTTCCCAGACTCCCGAGCCCGCTCCCGATGTAGATATGAGCCTTTTGTCCGAGCCCACTCAGTTCCTGCTCCAGGCCGGGGTTCTGACCGAGCGCCTGAATGAAAGCCCCCAGCGCGTACAATGCCGGGAAATCCATCTTCTGTTTCAGGTTTTGAAAATGGCGCGGCGCGAATCTCTTATCGATCCACTCGTGGTAGTCCTCGAAACGGAAGTCCGGTGTGCCCACCAGGAAGTTATCCGGTCCGAACCCGTTGAACGGCGTCAGCCACGATTCGGACGATTCGAGGTTCTTTTCAAACGCTGCAATGTTAGGGGATTTGGGAGCGATGACGCCCCAGCCGAACACGCCGATTCTCAACATGGAGTCATGAGTAAGTTACGCTTCAAAACATACCTCAAGGCACGATTATAGCCTTGTTCGAATCGGTTCCGGACGGCGAAGCGCGGTGATGGCCAGAGCCACTCCCACCACCACGAACGGGCCGATCACGTTGAACCACAGAAACGCGAGCTTGGTGAAGAAGTACAGGAAGAAAATCACGGCCTCGCCCGCGATCACTCCGTAGAAAGCGGCGGTTGCTCCGACCTTCTTGAACAGGAACGCCAGTATGAAAACGCCGAGCATTCCACCGTAGAACAGCGATCCGACTACGTTCACAACTTCAATGAGCGCGCCGAAGCCACCACCAAACTGGGCGAAGACCACGGCATAAATTCCCCAGAACGCGGTCGCTACGCGGGACGCGATTAGATAGTGATGGTCGGGCGCATTCTTCCGGATGTGGCGGCGGTAAATGTCGATCACAGTAACTGTCGAGAGAGAATTAATTTCCCCGGATGTCGATGACATAGCCGCCGAGAAGATCACCGCGATTACCAAACCAACTATCCCCATTGGGAGATAACGAGTAACAAATGACAAAAATATGTAGTTAGTGTCGTTCTTGCCGGCTAACTGTTCCGCTTCATGATGGACCGTACGCAGTTCGGTCTGCGCCGCTCGATATTGGTCGAGGCTGGTTTGCTCACGCGCCAGATCGTTGGCCCGCTTGGCATCAAGGTAATCCATCGCCGCCGATTTTCGTTTGTCGAATGCACCGTTGAAGCGATTGTCGATATCCGTCACGGCGGCTGTATTCGATGTCTGAATTTGATGCAGCGACACCGGATTGAATAACAGCGGCGGCCGTTCAAAGACAAAAAATACGAACACGATTGCGCCGATAAACAGAATGAAAAACTGCATCGGGATCTTGGCGGCCGCGTTGAAAATCAGGCTGAGCCGGCTCTGCGCGATCGACTTTCCGGTGAGGTAGCGCTGCACTTGCGATTGGTCGCACCCGAAATAAGCGAGCGCCAGAAACATGCCGCCGATCAGCCCGCTCCAGACGTTGTAGCGATCGTTCGGATCGAAATGTAAATTGACGGCGTTCAATTTTCCGACGGCCCCGGCGAGGCGAACCGCATCGAGAAACGATACGCCCCGAGGCAATAGATGGATGGCGATTCCGAGCGAAAGAACGAGCGCGCAGAGAATCAAAGTCATTTGCTGCACGTCGGCCCATGTGATCGCTTTAATGCCGCCGGTCACCGTGTAGGCAATGATGAGCAGACCCATCATAACGGTGGTGAGCCGGTCCGGCCAGCCGAGGACCACGGACAGCGCGACCGATGGCGCGTAAAGCGAGACTCCCGCGGCGAGGCCGCGCTCAATTAGAAAAATGCCGCTGACAAGCGCCCGCGTCCGTGCGTCAAAACGCATTTCCAGATACTCGTACGCCGTATAGACTTTGGCGCGATGGAAGATCGGAACGGCCGTCGCGGAGAGAACGATCATGGCGAGCGGCAGTCCGAAATAGAATTGCACGAAGCGCATGCCATCGACGTAGCTCTGGCCCGTCGTCGAGATGAAGGTGACGGCGCTCGCTTGCGTGGCCATGATGGAAAGGCCCATGGCGTACCACGGCATGCTGCGTCCGGCGAGCATGTATTTGGCGGTTGTGGAACTGCCGCGGCCGCGATAGAGCCCGTAGCTGACGATGAAGGCGAGCCAGCCGAACATCACCACCCAATCGAGCGGTCTCATGCGGAGAAGGCTTGGGAGAACCAGTAAAAGAGCGCGATGAGAACGCCGACATAAACCACGATGGCGATATAGATGTTGTCCCAAGTGCCGAGGAACGGCGGTGGTTCATCGGCAGCCTCGCGTTTGAGGGGCTCAGGGAGTGGATCGAGGGGCAAGATCAAGGATAGCGGATCGCCGAAATCGAAGTCATCGCCGCTCCAGATCGAGAACAAAAAATCGCCCCCATTCAGAGAACGGGCGGGCGCGTCCGGCGAACGCCTCCACTCGATTTCCCCAGGAAGCGATAACTGCCGGAACGATTCCGTCCCACTTCTGAGGCCAAAGGAATCCGAGGCTATACAACCGGGCGAGCTTGAAGCAATCCGCAAAAAAGCGATTGTATGTCTCGCGTGGAAGCAGGAGAGAATGCGTGACAGGTTCGCCGCAGACTTCAATGATCTTCTCGCGGCAACGGCGCCGGTCACGGGCCTCATTCCAATGTCCTTGAGCGATGCACTCCAATGTTTCCCAGACCCCGGCGGGCGCCAGGAAATGCCCTACCAGCCGGCCGCCGGGACGCAACAACCGATGAGCTTCGACAGCGAAATCGGACAGATCCGGCACAGTGTTCAGCGCCGCGAATGCGGAAACAATTCCGTCGAGACTTTCGGATTCCAAGTAACGCAGATCGGCAAGGCCGCCCACGCGAGCGTCAATCGCAAGCCGTTCATCGGCAGCCTTTCTCCGAGCTTCCGATATCATCAGCGGCGACGCGTCGATCCCAATTACGTGAATGCCGCGGCCGGCCAGATATACTGCGTCGGTGCCAGTGCCGCATCCGAAATCGAGAACCCGGGCGCCAGCGCGAAATATTCGCGCGTAGTGACGCCATAGAGCCTTGCGCACACGCATGTCGGGTTGCATCAGCACGTCATAATTCAACGCGATGAAATCGTACGCGGCTCCGACGTTGGCGTTTGCCGGCGATGACATAACAGGATTACGGGCGAATGTCGATGACCTGCATCATCCCCTCGTCCTCGTGCGGAAGGATGTGACAATGCAGCACGGCGCGTCCGGTGAATTTCAGGTAGTGTGAACGAATCGCGATCTTATAATTTGGGCGCACTATGATAGTATCCCGCCAAACGAGGTCGAGTGGATCGACATCCTGGTTGTTCTCGTCGAGAATTCGGATCACCTTAAATGGATTGACGTGTATGTGGAAGGGATGAGCGAAACGGCGGCCTGTCCTGGCGAAGGTCTCATTGCCTAAAAGCCATTCATCGGTGGTATTCAGTTTCATCCGATGATTTATGTGATTGGGCAGAGTCGGGTCCGGTTGGAATTTCAGACCGTTGATACTTGGCCACACTGGGCTGGCCGTAAAAATGACCTTACGATTCTCACCGGTCACCTGTTCGATATCGGGAAGAGCGGGAACATAAGACGCCATCTCCTGGTTTGTTGGCAAGTCCTGCGGAGCCTCGCCGCGAACCTCCACATCCGCAAGTTCCTGTGCTTCTTCCGTCGCGCCACGCAAGCTGGTAAGGGGCGACTGCGCCAACTTCATGAGCTTGTACTTTCCTGGAGGCAGCTTGACGATAACATCCACACGATAGCCCGGTCCAAGCTCAACGGCCTCGAAAGCTTCTATTTTACCGGTGGTTATTCCATCTACCGCGATCCGATTTAGGGGCATTTTCTTGCCCTGCGCGTCGACAATAGCGACGTCTTCCATCTCTGAAACGCCGGCGTGAATGAATCGCCAGCGCTCTGCCTTGCTATCGATAATAATCAAAGGTTTTAAATCGCCATTGATCAGAGTGTACTTACTGAACTTCTCGTGGAAAACGTTCGGCCACTCCACGGTCGCCGGAATATTCTGGACCTTGTCCTTGTCGTACTTGAAGCTGTATGGGATCTGCTGCAGAACCATGACGCGGTCCCCGAAGCCGCGGCTCCGCAGAAACTCATCGAGCTTCCCTTCGATGACGATGGCGCCGGCCATGCCGCTTCCAAGCTGCACACCCGACGATCCATGCTTGTGAGCGTGGTACCAAAAGGTTCCATCCGGGTGATCGTCTTCGATTCGATACTCGTATGGAAACTCGCCGCCAGACGCGATTTCAATGAAGACATTGTCCGCGTTCCCGGACGGAGAGACGTGCAGGCCGTGTACGTGAAGGTTAGTGACGTTGATGCCATGCGCCCGGTTCATATCGGGCATATGCTCGGCCATCAAATCCGGAGGAAGGCAGTTCAACACCCGAACCTTCATCATGTCTCCAGGGCGGACGCGCAATGTAGGTCCTATCAAGCTGCCTTCATAAGTCCGGAGGTAGACCAAATCGCCGCCGATGTAATGATGGGCGTACTCAACCCGGAGCCGCGTATCGAGGAGACCGTTTTGAGAGCGGCGTTCCTCGGGTTGATCGAGGGGGCCGGCCGCGGCCTGGCCCGCAAGCTTGACGTTGCCGGGTGGAGTTTGTCCCGTGGCGTGCTGCCCCGTAAGCATCAGGGCAGCGCCGCCTCCCAGGGTTTCGAACAGGAACTGCCGTCGATTGCCGCTCATTTGCCGATATAAGGAGGGCCCGTGGGTCGGCAGCCCTTCGTGGGCGACGCCCACTGTGCCTCCTGAAGAGACCACACGAAGTCTCCCGATACAAAGGATCCTTTGCTTTCGCATTGATGGACGTATACCGCTGGCTTGAAAGGCCCGGTGTATCCAGCCGGATTGTTGTTCGCGTCGTTGTAGGCCGCGCACGGGCCCAAGCCGTTTTTGTTTGAGAAAAGTGGGCCCACAGCGTCCTGGTTGCGCAAATAAATCGGCACCCTCCGGAAGTAGGCCGCGCCGCTTTCATATTTGCCGCCGGAACCATATCGACAGCCCGAACCGTTACCTTTGACAACGGGCTCTGTATTGGTGCTTCCGATGGAAGCGTTGTAGTGACACGTAATGCAGGAAGAACTTCGATTGACGGCGGCGGTTCCGATCTTGATGGCGCCGAAATCAGTTTCCAGGTGATTATTCGCCAAATAGGATGTGGGACCGGTAGGTGTGCCATCGGTGGTCGGAGCTACTTGAACGCCGACCAGCCGGTAGTTCGCAAGATAGGTGTTTGCGAGCATCTTCTTGAATTGTGCCGTTGCCGCGGCAGCGGCTACGGACATAGGATCGGTCTCGGTGGAAGAATCGTAGGGAACGTAGGGACCCTTCGACACATTGGTATTCGACGGTAGACTGGCGTTCGGTTGGGCAGCGCTCAACATCGGAGCGATCGTGAAATTGGTGACCGGCGGCTGAGCATTATTGTCAAACTCAAAAGTCGCCCAGAACCAGGGAGATTTTGGGAACACTTTCCAGATGATGTGGAATCCCGTCAGGCCGATGGGACAAGGCGTGTTCGCCGTTGGACAATTAGTAATTTTGAATGGCGCGGTCCCCTGCGCATTGATCATTCCGAAAGACTGCACTTCATTCGTGGTGGAAACATACCAGGACGGCTTAAGTTCGAATGCCGTTGGCGGGAAATCGATTGGCGTCGCCGCTTGACCGGACGGAAGACCTGCCGGCGGGGGTAATCCGGCAGTTCCCGCGGAGCCTTTCAAATTGAGGCTGTTGTAGAAAGCCTGCTGTCCGTCCAAGTTATAAAGCTTCTTGTTAATAAGGAACTGAACCAGGCTCGGCTCTTCCACCGACTCATAAAAGATCACGCTTGGGTTAGTAGACGTATTGTTTTTATCGGGAAGGACGAAGCCGGTGGGTTGCGCCGGGCCGAGCGATGCCGCGCCGGGCGATGCTGCACCGGGACCAACGTCCTCAGTCCCTCGTGCACCCGGATTGACTCCCGCTCTGAGCATGCGAATGGCGGTCTTTTTGCTATTACCGCAACCCGTCTTCGGATTGGGGGCGGAGCCGTCGGAGCAGTAAACACTGGTGCTGGGTAGCCACTGTTCCCAGCGGACCTCGCACGTCTGTCCACCGGCACGATTCAGACACTCGCCAACCTTGGCATTGGCTTTCTGCGGCCAATTTAGCCACATGAAGGTACACCAGGCGGCCTCCGATAACACATTGAAGTCGGTAACAAATGGGCCGTTGCCATTGTTGGCGATAGCATTTACGACAGCGGCGATGTTCGGCTGCTTCGATGCGCTACACATGCCCACGGCTTTGGGGTTGGGTTTCGCCGGCTGGGCAGCATGCACAACTGTTGGGTTCTGGGATGCCGGCCCGCCGAGCATTCCCGTAAGGATCGCAAGAGCGACGGCGAAACAGCATGATATTCTCAATCCGCGCCAGTTTCCTGGGATACGCGTCATCGATATTCCTCCAAAACAGATTTCAAAGGCAACAGCAATCGCAAACGGTTTGCGTTTTTTAGTTAATGGCGAGTTTACTCCGAAATCCAACGGCGGTCAATAAAGGATTTAGGGCTGCTATACAATCGAGTGTTGCCGGCCGATTTCCGGCGTGCTCGATCCCTGCGATCATATGAACCCGAAGCCATTAGTAACCGTCTTCACGTGCAGCGTCTATTTCGACATCGCCAGGATCTGGTACGCCAGCGTCTCGCGCATTTTTCCCGCCGGTGAAGCGAAGTTTGAGATCTATATCGACCGGGACGGCGAACCTCCGGATCGTGAATATTTTCGGGGCGTAAACTTTATCCGCCAGGCGCCCTCGCGGCGGGATTTCCAGGAGGCGTATAACGACGCGGTCGCGCGAGTAGACACTCCGTACCTGGCTTTTATCGACAGCGACGTTTATTGGGTCTCCGACCGCATTTGGCCGTCCATCAAGAACGAGCTAAACAAGCCGCGGGTTGCCGCCGTCTCATGCGTTACCAGAAGCCACCGCAAGAGTCACGGGACCTTTTCGGTGGTTATGAAAACGGATGTCTACCGGCAAATCCTGAAGAATGTTCCAGGAGGGTTTCTGCCGGCGAACGAATACATGGACCTGAGCGTTCCCACGGCGCAATGGCGCTGGTTCGACACCGGCGATCTGGTTACCGACGCAGTTCGACAAGCCGGTTATGAAGTAGGTCTGCTGCGCCTGGACCATAGCGGCGAAGTGGTAATGTTCAGGAATATTACGGTGTTCCGACGTCCCGCCGACTGGGTAGGCGCGGAAATCCTGGGAACAATTCGGGGCAAATATTTCTGGCGCGGCTATCTGGGAAACCTGGCGCTCAAACGCCTGCACGACAAACTTTTCGACGATGGTCCGCGATACGATTTCGCACCGCGGGGGCGCTTACTGCTGGCGCAAGCGCTGCGCGGAAATCCACGGGAGATGTTGTGGCGATATCGATACCTGAAGCGCGTCTGGAGCGATGCCAGGAAAGTGCGCGAGTTTATCAAGGCTGGAATCCCTCGGAATTCCCGATAACCGCGGCGTCCCCGTCCTCGGGAATCCTCGTGAAAGTGGACAATAGGGACGGCGTTATGATTATCTAAACAACCTAATTATGGAGTTTGTCTCCATTCCGGATGCATTGGACGAAATCCGCGTGGCCGAATCTTTATCGCCGTCGATGACAAAAACCGTCAAAATGAGGGCGGCCTTACCGCCGCGCAGGTGCGGTTGGAACTCTGAGGGTATGCGGTGAAAATCCGTAAGCGCCTCCTTGAACTGCTTCTCGCCACGGACGGACTGCCAGGCTGGATTTGCGTGGGACATCCCGATCCGCAAGACGAGCTTCAGGTATCGCTTGAAACTTCGTCCGGTGTGCTGGACATCGCTGGAAATCATTCGATTGTGGCCCTGAAGCCGCTGACCATTGCACTGGGAGCGGAGAATGCGGATCTCAATGTCGTGAATGGCAGCGCGGCGCGCCTGGTGATTCGTGAGCCATCACGTAATGCCAATGGCCGGGAACCGGAAAGAACTCTGGGCGATATCAAGCTCCGGCTAAGTCAAACGCTTCGCTTCGAAGACGCTTATGTTTGTCTATTCCAGACCCTCGGGGGGCGAAACTTCTGCGCGTCTGCGATTCATCGTGAGTCCACGTATTTGCACGAGCGGTGGAAGATGTCGCGCAACAAGGACGCGCATAACCTCCGCATGATTCCAGCCGAGTTATTCAGCATGTGGATCATGCACCATGTACCGCGCCCAGTGTGCCTGGTTTCGTACGGAGGAGTGACGCACGGTAATATGTTTCCCATGGATTTGCTGGGGCCGCTTTCGAACGGAGTCTTTGTTCTGGGAATGCACGCCACGAGTCCGGCTATTCCAGTCTGGCAGGATGCGGCTCGGATCGCCGTGAGCACTGTCCCTCTGCGCTATAAATCCGCCGTTTACGCGATGGGTAGGAACCACAGAGAGCCATTCCTGGATGCCGCTACTTTGCCGGTTCCATGCTGCCAGTCGAAATCGTTTCAGATTCCCGTTCCCGTCGAAGCATTGTCGGTTCGTGAGTTGATTATCGGCCGCTCGGCCGGCCTCGGCTCCCACGTCCTCTTTCTGGCGCGAACGCAGCGAGTGGAGACACGCGCACGGGAGCCGCAGATGTGTCATGTCCACAGGTTTTACCAGCAGTTCCTCATTCGCGAAAATCGCCCGTTGCCCTCCATGTGAACCGATCCGGAGACATCCTCAAAGATGAAGATAATCGTGACGACATCCGACTACTACAATCCTCTTGCGCGCGGCTTCGCCTATCTATTCAATCGCCATTGGAGCGATCGCCAGGAGGTGATCCTGCTTTGTTACTCGCCTCCGCGCGATGCGCTGCCATCGAACTTTGAAGTTGTCTCTCTGGGCGACGGTAAAGATTTTGGAAACGATATCCCGGAATGGTCGCCCGGCCGGCGCGGAAAGCATTTCAAGGAGCTCTATCCCACGCCTAAGTGGACCGATAGCCTGGCTCCTTTCTTCGATCGCGTCCGCGACGAACACTTCATTCTTTTGCAGATAGATTATTTCATTCATCGCGCGGTGGAACTGGAGAAGATCGAGTTATTACGCCGCTACTGCGAGCGGAGAGACGTAGTGAAGATCGACCTGTCCCGGGACCGGGCGTTCTTTCCTCATACGCACTTCGCGTCGGAGGGCGGCATCAGAATCGTGGCCAGCGATCAGGACGCGCCGTTTCGCTCTTCATTGCTGCCGGCTATCTGGCGAACCGACTATTTTCGCCGGCTATTGCGTCCGGGGCGAAGTCCCTGGGCGTTTGAGATGCAGGGAATGCACGACTGCATGAACGACGGGGCGCTAATACTCGGTGTGGATCAACCCGTCTACGGTCCGGTTCCCTATTTGAATGTCTATTACTCCGGCAAGTTGAACTGGCAGCAATTGATGCAAATGGATGAAGGAATGCGTTCCGAAATGGTTCGGCAAGGAATGATCGCGCCGGATTGGAATGGTTGGGAGATTCCGGATGGCGAATCGCTGGTTTACAAGGAACAGCTCGGATGAGAGTGTTCGTCACAACGTCGGACTGGTATAACCCGATCATCCCCGCCTTCGCTCATCTGTTCAACCATTTCTGGTCGCCCTTGCAAGATGTCACCGTTCTGGGCTACACGGCGCCATTGGAACGGCTTCCGTCGAATTTTGCGTTTCACTCGCTCGGGGCTCCGCAGGAGTTCGGCAACGATGTTACAGAGTGGTCCCTTGGCCGGCGCGGCCGTCACTTTGGCGAGCTATATCCGACCCCTAAATGGAGTGACAGCGTCAAAGGATGGATCGACACTCTGCCGGACGAGTATTTCATTCTGCTGCAAATCGATTACTTTGTTCATAAGCCCGTGAAGACGGCGGTTCTCAAGCGGCTGGAACGTTACCTTGCCTGTGAGAACGTAGCCAAGATCGATCTCTCGACGGATCGTTACCATTCTCCCCATTCCCACTATGAGTTCGACGGAGAGACCGAAATCATCGTGAGCGATCAGGAGGCGCGTTATAGATCGTCGCTCCAGGCCGCGATCTGGCGAAGGGATTATCTAACGGCAATGCTAAAACCCAATCGCAGTCCCTGGGATTTCGAGCGTTACGGCGGCTATGAACACGTGAACGACGGCAAGCTGATCCTCGGCGTTGCCGACGCCAATGACGGGCCCGTGCCTTACTTAAATGTTTACGGCGGTGGACGCGTGAATTGGCATCAGTTGCAGAAGATAGACTCCATCCTTCTTACCGAGTTGCGGGAGCGTGGCTGGCTGGGACCCCATTGGAATGGATGGACGGAGCCCGAGTAAATGGAACAGTGGTTCCGTCCAATGGGCCTGAATCTGAGAGTTTCGACCGACGATGCAAGGCTCGCTCAAGCTGTCGGCGATGCATACGGCGCATTTGGCGGCGGCGATGCTGCCGCGGCCGCCGGCCTGCAATTCGATTTCGAATTAAGTGAGCGCCGTTCGACGTTCCAGCTTGAGTATCGAATGACTGCGCATAGCGCGGAATTACTATCTGACGGCGGCGCGATCTTATCCGTAGATGCCACCGGCTGCGCGCGTGGGCGCTTCCCTTCAAATTCGTTGGATGACAGGAGCGCTTTCCGGTTACATGTACTGCAATTTGCTCTCGCCGCGGCGCTTTCAACGCGAGGATTTCTTGGCGTTCACGCGGCATGTCTTTCCATTGGTGCGACGGCTGTGTTGCTGCGCGGACCGCGTGGAGTTGGCAAGAGCGTTCTGGCCTATGCCGCGGCATCGCGCGGTTTTCGAGTGATCGCAGGCAGCACGGTCTGGATTGCGCCGGATGGCGATAACTGGTGGGGTTTTCCACGCTGGATTTATCTCCGGCCATCCGCACTGACTTTGTTTCCCGAAATCGCGAGCGGCGTCGAGGTGGTTATTGGCGATGAAGTTAAGGTTGAGATAGACTTGGGTCCACCTGCCGAAACGAGCGTTCGTCCGGGCATTATCGTTTTCCTGGATCGGTCTTGCAGAGAGATGAGCGTCCCGAGATCGGACGCGTTGTCGCATTGGAAGCGAGGAGAGGCGGGTAACGAGGCGAGCGCGCCGGACTACGAAAAGCGGATTTCAAGGTTGCTCGCGCGCCCTTTGTACCGGCTCAACCCGGATAATAATATCGGCCGGGTTTGGGAGCTGATCGCCTCTATCGCGCGGGACCATGGGGCATGCTGACGGTTTTCACTTCAGCCGTGTATGCGGATATCGCGCGATTGTGGTACGCCTGCGTCACGCGGGCGTTCCCTCTCGAAACAACGATATTTGAGATCTTCGACGATTCCGGAGGTACGCTCGACCCGGCCTGGTTCCCGCGAGCCCGGATCATAAACCAAGGCGTGTCTCGAAGAGATTTTCAGGAGTCCTACAACGACGCAATTCGACGGGCGGAAACTCCCTATCTCGCTTTTATCGATAGCGATGTTTTCTGGACCTCGACCGATCTATGGATGGAAATTGAACCTATACTCAGACGGCCGAGTGTCGCGGCCGTATCCTGTGTATCGCGGCGTCACCGGCCGAGTCATGGCACCTTCGCCGTGGTGCTCAATGTCGCCGCCTACCGCAAGGTTATGGACGGCATGCCGGAGGGATTCCTGCCAATGAGTGTGCGTTTCGGACCGGATGTTCCGATCTCGGAGTGGTACGGCTTCGACACCGGAGACCGCATAACCGGCTCGGTTCGCGACGCTGGATATGAGATCGAGTTACAGCATCAGGATGACGGCGGCCGGCTGATTTGTTTTGAGAGTGTCACCATGTATCGCCGCACGGCGGAGCGAGTGGGAGCGCAACCGCTGGGTGCCATGGTGCGAAATTCGAACTGGTTGTGGCGCGGGTGCATCTGCAGCATGGTCCTGGAGCGCCTTCATAACCGGCTCTTTCCCGAGACGCGAATGCACTCCCACCAATCGTCGAGTTCTCTTGAATTAATTTTAGGAATGGGGTCGCGTTGGCCGCGTGGTGTGCGATTTACAGCGTCGTGTTTGCGGGCTTCCGTCCGTGTGGAACGATTCCTCCGCTCTGAATCTGCGGGATAAAATGGTTTCCGAAGAATGTTGCCGATTTGCGATTTCTCGTTTAGAATTCAGGTTCGCCGGCGCAGCGAACGACCTTTGTTCTTAGAGCGCGCGAAGACGCGATGGAGCGAACGTCACAGGAGAGATGCTCATTGAGGACAGCAAAACGGCCCGATCCGGCATTGCCAGATGAAAGTGGCAGGGAACAAACCGCCAAGACAGTGGCGCCCATCAACATGGCTAACCCGCTTGAGCTGATCGTGCTTTCGGTGAAGCAGAAGGCCGCGCGCTGCCGCCTTCTTGGAAGTGCTCACACAGTCACACTTCGTGCAGGCCGCCTTTGGGATGTTGTTCCTGGTGAGATAGCGTCCGTCCTTCCGAGAAAACAGTGGAGCTACGCGCGCAATCCCTATCTTTCCGGTGAGATTGAGTCTACGCGGCTCGACGTACAGGCACTGGGTCTTGTTCCGCTCAGACTGGAAGAGAGGGGCTTGTGGGATCCGGCTAAGCACTACTGGGGCGAAAAGGGCGAGCCGATCGAACACTGGGCACGGCCAATCGTCGCGTGGGGCTCGCGTCCGGAATTTGAGATGGAGCAGGTGTTGCCGGGAGCGGACGCAGACGATCCGTTTTCCGATCCCATCATAGAATCCAACGACCGGAAGGACAGCGGCGATATAGAAGGCGCAAATAAAATTCTGATGGATCTGTGCCAGGCCGATCTCCGCTGCCTCGATGCTCATGCACACCTTGGCAACATTGCTTTCGATCACTGGCCAGAGATAGCTATTCGCCATTACGAGGTGGGGTTTCGGATCGGCGAATTGTCCTTCGGTGAGAGCTTCGATGGTCTGCTTCCGTGGGGGTTGATCGACAACCGGCCGTTTCTCCGTTGCGTTAATGGATTTGGCCTGTGCCTGTGGCGGCTCAGCCGATTCGAGGAAGCGGAGCGCATTTTCAACCGCATGCTCTGGCTGAATCCTTCCGACAACCAAGGCGTGCGATTTCTGCTCGAGGATGTTAGCGCTGGAGCGACATGGCAAAGCAGCAAAGACACCTAGCAGGCGTCCCGATTTCATTTAAGGTCTTGACGAAAGCTCACTTTCCACAGTAAAGTAACCTTAGATGCGGCACCTCTTCAGTCGCGGCCACCTATCTTACCGGCTTACTGTCGGACAGTCTTGGTGTTTCTCATCAAGCCTGTAACTTCCCTCTAAATCCAATTTGAAGTTTGTACCCGGAAGGCTCGGGTAATTGGTATCCCACTGGTTTGCTAAGCCAGGGTCCCTCGGGACATAGGCGTTCGAGTCGCCTGCCTTCCGCCAGATCTTTTGACAATTCGCTTGGGCAGTTGGCTGAGAGGCCGAAAGCGCCGGGCTGTAGCCCCGGTATTCCATTGGAATCTCCAAGGTTCGAATCCTTGACTGCCCACCAATGTTCGGGTGGCGCAACTACGTGCGCACAGCCACCATGCGCCCCGGTTGCCGATGGTGAGGCTAGCGGATTCCAAACCCGCCATTGGGTGTTCGAATCACCCCGGGGCGCCACGCGCCGCAACGCCTGCGCGCTAACTCCGCGCGGCGGCGCTCCAAATTCTTTCAGGAGGAGTGGACGAGTTGCAAAAGTCACCAGTCCCGAAAACTGGCGTGAGTCCGCAAGGGCCACCGAGGGTTGAATTCCCTCCTCCTCCGCCAGTCTCTCCGATGGTCCTGACATGAAGAGCACATTAAAGGGCTTGAATATTTTTGGAAGGTAGTTTAGGATTGAACTGCGTGACACATTTATTCCAATTCGTAACCGAACCGAAAGGTACGGCGAGGCCCGTCAATATAGACGTGCGTGAGGTGACCTGACCGTCTTGGAATAACTAAACCGGTTTCAAGAAGCGGGCAGCCACCAAAAATGGCCGCCCGCTTTTTTTGTTTTTATCGGCAAGTTGAGGCATTTTGTGTAACTCGTTTCCGTTAGGAAGCGCCGCGGTAGAAGTGTGTCTCAATGCGGGTCTTTGACAATTGAATAGCATCGCGGAATCTGTGAATGAGCGGGTGTGGCCTATCGGTTGGGCATCGGATCGCCAGTCCGATCAACGGAGTTCGATTCTCCGCACCCGCTCCATTGGCTCCAACAAATCTCGAGCCCTGTAAGCATAGTTGGAGATGCGCCGGACCTGTAATCCGGAAAAGCCAGTTCGAATCTGGCACGGGGCTCCATCCGGGAAAAGCTCAGCGCGGTTTGGGCGCTTGATCGATAATCGAGAGGCCGCTGGTTCGACCCCAGCTTCCCGGACCAAGTTTTCTGCGGGCAAGTGAACCGGTGTCATGCTGGCCTCATAAGCCATGAGAGTGGCGTTCAACTCGCCAGCCCGCAACCAGTTCTATGGGGGAGTCGTTCAACGGGAGGACCGCTGGCCTGCAACCAGCAAATGAGGGTTCAATTCCCTCCTCTTCCACCAAGTTCGCCGGGGAGGCCGTTGCGGTCAAGGCGCCGGTCTGAAAAGCCGGACAAGCACGTTCGACTCGTGCCCCTGGCACCAAGCGTGACCGTGGCCGAGTGGCTTCTACGAGGGTTCGATTCCCTCCGGTCACCCCAGTTAGGCGGGCGTCGTTCAACGGAGAGAACGCTTCGGTCCTAACGAAGAAATGCCGGTTCGAGTCCGGCCGCCTGTTCCAGTGTGGTTTCCGAAACCCGAGCGCGTTGCTTAAGCAAAGACGGTTCGATTCCAGCCGCTCACTCCAGATTTTGAATTTCGGGGACTAGGGAAACGGATCAACCCGCTTGGCCTGGGACCAAGAGAATCTCGGTTCAAATCCGAGGTCCCCGACCAGTTTTTGTGGGGTAGCCAAGTGGTAAGGCGACTGGCTGTTAACCAGTTCACGCGCAGGTTCGAATCCTGCCCCCACAGCCATAATGCCGGGGTCGCCTTCTGGTCGAGGGCCCCTCTCCTACAAAGAGGTGCAGTAGAGTTCGATCCTCTACCCCGGTACCAGATGACTGGGCACCTGTGGCCGAGTGGATTCAGGCATCGCTCTTCTTTTCTAAAGGCGTCACAACGGCAACGTGCATCCTGTGCGCCAGAGCGATACACGCTGGTTCGAGTCCAGCCAGGCGTTCCATGCCGAGGTCGTTCAATGGCAGGACGAAGGTCTTTGAAGCCTTCTACGTTGGTTCGATTCCAGCCCTCGGCGCCAAGGTCGTGCTGGCGTGGTGTACGGTGCACTGGCGGACTTATAAACCGCTTTGCTCCAGATTAGAGCATGGACTGGGTTCGACTCCCAGCGCCAGCACCAATGCGTTCGAAGCTCATGAGGATGAGCAGGCGATTCTTAATCGTCAGGCAGTTGGTTCGATTCCAACCGGACGCACCAATCTCTCGGAACTGTGGCCGAATGGTGAGGCGCTCGACTTTTAATCGAGATGGCGAGAGTTCGATTCTCTCCGGTTCCACCAACGAAGTTGTTTTTCCGGCGTCGTCTAGTGGCTAGGATCGCTGACCTTCAATCAGCGGACGGGAGTTCAATTCTCCTCGCCGGCGCCATATGTCCCGTTCGTCCAATGGATCAGGACAGAACGCTACGAACGTTCAGATTCGGGTTCGAGTCCCGAGCGGGATACCAATTTTGCGGAGTGGTGGCCGAGCGGCAAAGGCGCCTCACTGTCTATGAGGACCAGGTGGGTTCAACTCCCATCCACTTCGCCAAGAGTTTGACGATGTAGGCTAGTTGTCTTAAGCCGCCTGATTCTCAGTCGGGGCGAGCGCACAGCCTGCACGTGGCCTTGACTCGCGATCGAGGGATAGAATCCAGCCATCGCCGCCAAAATGGAGGGGAGTAGCTAAGTCTGGCTTAAAGCGCTCGGCTCTGACCCGAGAGATCGAAAGTTCAAATCTTTCCTCCCCTGCCAGATCGCAGTATGCGGCCACAACACGGCCGCCACGATCGGCACGGGCGGAATACCATGCACTTCGCAAACTCACGGCCGAAATTGCCAATAGAGTTTTCGGGGGATAACATGAATTGGCACAACATACGGAGAGTCGATGACAGCAGACAAAGTGTTGCTCGTGGCAATCGCGGTTGCGTTCGCCGCCGTCCTGAACGGCGCAGTTCTCCCCCCGCAGCACACCGACGACTTCGCCGGACACCCGCGCCTGATCGTCATCAGCGACATTGGCAATGAACCCGACGATCAGATGTCGCTGGTTCGTTTGCTGCTTTATTCCAACCAGCTCGACATCGAAGCGCTGGTGGCTTCCACGTCCACCTGGCAGAAGACCGCCGTGCATCCCGAAACGATGCGCGCCTTGATTCAGGCGTACAAGCAGGTGCGGCCCAATTTGCTCCTCCATGCGAAGGGTTGGCCGCCCGCGGAGGACCTCGACGCCCGCGTCTTCACGGGCCAGCGTGGATACGGCATGGCCGCCACTGGACCGGACCAGTACTCCGAAGGAGCTGAGGCGATCGTCCAGGCCGCCGGCCGCGACGACAGCCGTCCGCTCTGGATCTGTATCTGGGGCGGCGCGAACACCTTGGCCCAAGCGCTCCAGCGCGTGCGCGCGACCCGGAAACCCGACGGCGTGGAGAAATTCGTCGAGAAGCTGCGCGTGTATTCCATTTCCGACCAGGACGACGCCGGTCCATGGATCAGGCGCGAGTTTCCCGGCCTCTTCTACATCGTGCAGCCTTCAACGCCGGCGGGAGACGAATACTACTACGCTGCCTGGACCGGAATCAGCGGAGACCTCTATTATCGAAACGGCGCGGGCGCGGACTTCAGCACCGTCACCAACGAGTGGCTGGACGCGAATATCCGCGGCAAGGGCCCACTCGGCAAGGCTTATCCCCGCTTCGCATTTATCATGGAAGGCGACACGCCATCGTTCCTGAGTCTTATCGATAACGGACTCAGCGCCTGGCGCCGGCCGGATTGGGGCGGGTGGGGCGGCCGCTACATTTACCGTCAGCCTCATGGCGAATCACATCCCATTTGGACCCAAGGCGGAGATCTCTTCTCTCGCGTGACGTCGCAGGATACGGTTCGCGGTTTGGATGGCAAAGAGTATACGTCCGATCAGGCGACTATCTGGCGCTGGCGCGAAGCGTTCCAAAACGATTTTGCGGCCCGCATGGATTGGACCGTTGCGGATTACCGCCACGCCAATCACAACCCTGTAATCGAGGTGAACGGCCAGCAGGGAACCGGGCCCATTCTCGTGGAGGCGCAGATCGGGCAAACTGTCGTGCTGGACGCAGGCCAAAGTCGCGACCCGGATGGTCAACGCATGCATTACAACTGGTTCCACTACGCCGAAGCGGGTAGCACCAACGCGAATCTTGCGGCCGTTACGATTACAGGCGCCGATACGGCCAGGGCGGCCGTAACGCCAACCGCGGCATGCCGGCCGTTGTGGTTGCCGATGCCGTCGGCCTGCACGGGAACCGGAACGGCGCACATCATCCTGGCTGTCACTGACGATGGCTCGCCGCCGCTGACTTCCTATCGGCGGATCGTCCTGAACGTGCACAGCTCGGCGCAACATTAGGTCACTCTGCCGGTAGCGACAACGGCGGTTCGATCAGCCTCGGACTCGCCTACGTCGATCCAATCGGCGCATAGTGGATGCATGAATCGGCAAGGAGTGGAGCGCCAAGAACTGTGGACAGCGTACGACTGGGCACATCTCTGGGTCTACGGCGAGCCTGCCGCGTGTCCGCTCATATTCTGGGCACGCTCGAGCAGGACGGGAGGCGCGGGCGTGTATTCAGGCTCGGTAAGATGTCGGCGATGGCGGCGGATGGCGGCTTCAATCAGCCAGCGCGTTCCTTCGTAGGCGCGATAGTAGATGTTTTCGCGCATCAGATCGTTCCTGAAACTGAGAACTTCACGGCGCGCGAAGCGTTGGATCTTGTTGCCATGCAGTGGCAGTGCCGGCTCCTCCTCCGTTGGCGTGGATCGCGGCGATACGCAGTCGTTCATGCGGAGCACGGCGAGGCGGCCATCGGTGGTCATAAAATCGCCGGTGGCATTGCGAGCCGCTCTAGGCACGCTGGAACGGTCCAGTGAATCCACGGCGTCCACGCAAGCGGTGAAAGTCAGGTCGCCGGTGACCTTGTCGCGCTCTTGATCCACATCGCGCTCGATCCGGTGCGTCATCCTCTGACCGTGACGGAAATAGGCGAAATCGATGTCACGGGTTGCGGCCGCCACCCACAGATCGCGGCCGTCCCAAGTCCCGGGCTGTCTCCACATTCTGATATGGTCCCGTTTCGAGGCGTCGTTGAAGCCTTTCTCCCAGGACATGTCCGGCCCCGCGTTGTTCACCTGCATGGAAGACATCGGAGCGGACAGATCGCCGCGCTCTTCGGCGACCGCGCGAATATTCGTGATGCCGGACCGCAAGGACGGCGCGTTCGCCTGCGCCCAACCAGCCGC
>JBEKUT010000037.1:0-25945 GCA_049514735.1 Bryobacteraceae bacterium | reverse complement strand
TGGGGTGGTCCATCAGGGCCAGCGCCTGGCGCTCGGCCTGGAAGCGGGCGATCACCTGCTCGCTATCCATGCCGGGCTTGATGACCTTGAGCGCGACGATACGGCGGACCGGATACTGTTGCTCGGCGCGGTAGACCACTCCCATTCCACCGCGTGCAATCTGCGCGAGAATTTTATAGGAGCCGATCTGGCTGCCGGCTTCGATCGATGCCGGTTCGATCTCGTTCACGGCCAGTTCCCGTGCCGCGGCCTCCATCGCCGGCCGATCGAGAAAATCGTCGCCGGGCCGATCTTGCTCCAACAGCGATTCCAATTCGCTGCGCAACCATTCGTCACCGGCGCACGCCTGCTCGACGAAGGACGCGCGCTCGTCGAGTGGCCGTTCGAGCGCCGCGTGGTACAGGCGCTCGAGTTCGAGCCAGCGTGCCGGATCGCTCATAGTTGTTGCCGGCGGGTCAGCTCACGGCGAAGTCAGCTCACGGCGAAGCGCCAGTCGCGCTGAATGGTGTCGGGGGACACCTGGAGGACTTCGGCGGTTTCCTCTACGCTCAGACCGCCGAAGAAACGCAACTCTACCATCTGGCTCTTCCGCGCGTCGAGCGCCTCCAGGGCGTTCAACGCGTCGTCGAGCGCGGTCCAATCGGGGGCGCCGGCTCCGGGCGCCTCCAGCGCTTTCTCGAATGTCACGCGAATCGCTTCGCCGCCCCGTTTGGCGTAGCGGCGGGAGCAGGCAAAGTCCACTAAGATCCGGCGCATCAACTGAGCCGACATCGCAAAGAAATGTGCCCGGCCGTTCCAGCGAACACGGCTACAGTCGACCAGTTTGAGATAAACCTCGTTTACGAGTTCCGTGGTCTGGAAACCTGCGCCTGGCCGTTCTTGCCGCATGTAGCGATGGGCCAGCCGCCGCAGTTCTTTGTGGACCAGCGGCGTCAAGGCATCGAGAGCGGCCTTGTCCCCTTCGCCCCAGGCCTCCAGCAGACGCGTGATCGCCGGAGGAGAAGTGTCCATTTGAACCGCCTTAGAAGATTATAGTCCCGTCCGAAACAATTCCGGCCGGCCATTCTAGTTTTTGCCATGTAATCCCGCCTACCTGAGATGAAAGGAGGGTTAAACATGAATCGCAACGCAATCGGATTAACGCTCATCAGCCTGACTCTCGCGAGCGGCATCGTTCTCGGTCAGGATTCGAACGACCAAATAGAGCTACAACCGTTCACGCACGTGGCCCGGATTCCGGGTGGTCTTTCAGGAGTAGAGCGTTAGCTACTGGGAGCGTTCAGACATCTGAAAACGAGCTGGGAATTCCGGCTCTTGAGTGGCTATAATGACTTCTGGGACGGAAGCGATGAAGGAGAATTCCAGTAGTAAAGCGGAGGCAATTACCTGCGGGCATTCTGCACGCCGACCCGCGGCGCAGCCAATGCTCCATCCATGGCGTCACCGAGAGCGGACCAACGGATACGATAATTCGAATCGCGTGGAAGCAGATAACGGCAGGCAGAGACTGCATCGACAGGAAACACTGTTTGAGCTTTTTCAGTCCACTCAGTTGGTTCCTAACAATTCGACGATATAACATAATTCGAAATAGCAGAAAGTGACCGTTCGATTTCAAAGTCGCCACTGCAGCGAGTCGCGCTTGGTCGACAGAGCGGGCCGATGGACCTACTTTCCCCCTTCCGCGATTAATGTAATTACCGAACGGCTGTATAAGTACTACAGGTACTGCGAGTAACATAACTTGTCCTTGAAGGGGCTGAGATTTGTAATACGGAAGATCTATAGCTTTTTTCGTTGACATCTCAGTAAGGGCTTGCTAAGCTCAATTTCCGAGCGGCCAAGTTCGCTGGGCGTTTGTATTTCAAAACCCCGGTTCGATCGCCTGGTTATGTGCTCCAGAGTGCGGTAGCTCTGTCCTCTCAAAGCTGCGTCCTAAGAATAGATTTCGATGGAATTCTCTGGCTCTAAGTCCGCTGGGTCCAATACAAACTAACGTGGGATTGCGTAGAAGCAAGATGGTAAGTTTCCGACTCTCACCCGAAGAGTATGAAAGATTTCATGCTTTGTGCGCCTCCCAAGGAGTGCGCACACTCTCGGATCTGGCCCGGACAGGCCTGTACCGGCTGATCGATGGAGAAGGTCAGGTAGACTCACTCTCTTTTGAAGTGGGCGATCTTCGCAAGCAAGTGTACTCAATCGCGGAAAAGATAGACCGGCTCTCGGGGTCTCTTAGCATGCGTAAGACTGTAGGAGGTTAGGTTTGTTTCCTCTCGCGTTTATTTCCATTGGCACGTTATTTCTGCTGTGGCAGACAAGTCCGGCGTCCGCGCCGGTCAATTCCATGCATGGCCCCGAAAGCGGGGCCGCTTCCAGCGCTCCGGTGGCGGGTGCGCCGAACACTTACACCCTGGGACCCGGCGACCAAATTGTCGTTCGCGCTGCCGACATCGAAGAAATAACGGACAAGCCCATACCTATCGATTCGCGCGGCTTTGTCGATCTTCCGATGATCGGGCGTATGCATGCCGCCGGCCTCACCACGGAAGAGCTTGAAGCCGACGCGCAGACCCGGATGAAGAAGTATCTCGTCGATCCCAAGATTTCTATCTATATCGCCGAGATTCGTAGCCAACCAATCTCGATTCTGGGCGCGGTTCAGCAGCCTGGGGTGCACCAACTTCAGGGTGAAAAGAATCTCTTCGAGGTTCTCTCGTTGGCCGGGGGACTCAAGGACAACAGCGGCAACGTGGTCAAGATAACTCGTAAGCTGACGTGGGGCCGCATCCCGCTAGCGGATGCGAAAGACGATCCCACCGGCCAGTACTCAGTCGCTTCGGTGGACATCAAAGGGATCATGTCGGCGTCCAACCCGGCCGAAAATATTGTCATAAAGCCTGAGGATGTGATCTCGGTGCCTCGCGCCGATATCATCTACGCGATCGGCGCGGTCAAGAAACCCGGTGGCTATGTCCTGGGTGTAAATCAATCTCTTAGTGTCTTGCAGATTTTATCGTTAGCCGAAGGTCTGGACCGCGTCGCCTCAACCAGTGACACGAAAATCATGCGTATTGTGCCCGGCACGACTACTCGCATGGACATACCGATCGATCTTAAGAAAATCCTGGCGAGTAAGGACTCCGATGTGCCGCTCCAGGCCGACGATATCCTGTTTGTCCCTGTGAGCAGAGCCAAGAGCGTCGGATACCGCACCCTTGAGGCGATCGCGCAGGGAAGCGCTGTCGCCTTTTATCGTGTCCCGTAAAAGCGCTCCCCCGCCAAGACCGCCCCAAAGCCTGCCCATGGAACAATTGACTGAATCTCTTTCACACCGGAAGTCTGTCGTTCCCGTAACTTATACGGAGGTCCCTTACGCCGCGCCTCCGGACTTAAGTCCCGAGCCCGAAGAGGCCGGTCTATTCGAGTATTTGGGGATGTTGCGCCGGCGCAAAGGCACACTCCTCTTGATCGCTTCGATAGGGCTGCTGATCGGCTTTGTAGTGACCATCCCACAGACTCGCATTTACCAAGCGAAAACATCCGTCGAGATCCTGGGCCTGAACCAGAACTTTCTCAACTCGAAGCAGACCAACCCGGTGAACGACGATGGCAGTTCGGCCGACGGAGTGGACATTCAGACTCAAGTCAAGGTGCTGGAGAGCGGTTCTCTCTTGGACGCAGTGCTCGCCAAACTGCAGACCGATCGGCCTCAGACGGCAAAGCCCAGCCGTGCGGCCAATTGGCGAACATTTCTGAACCTCGGCAATTCTGAGCCATCCGACGCGGGCGATGGACCGCTCGACTATGCCAAGAAGCACTACAAGGTGCGTGCGAGCGGCCAAACGCGCGTCATCGAAATTAGCGTGGATTCCATGGATCCACAAATCGCTACTCGTTTTGCGAATACAATGACTGACGAGTTCATATATCAGAACATCGAGTCACGCTATAAGGCGAGCGAGCGCACTGGCGAGTTTCTAAGTCACCAGCTCGGCGATATGCGTGTGCGTCTGGAGAGATCCGAGGACGTGCTTCAGAAGTACGCGCGCCTCGCCGGGTTGTTGTTCATTTCGGACGAAAAGAACAACGTATCGGAAGCGAAGCTGATGCAGGTTCAGCAGGCGCTCTCCGCCGCCCAGACGGACCGTATCTCGAAGCAGTCCCGTTGGGAAATGGCCAATTCAAGTCCACCGGAGGCATTGCCCGATATCTTGAACGATCCAGCGTTGCGCGATTATCAGGTCAAGCTGACCGATCTTCAACGGCAGTTGGCTGAGTTGGGCCAAACATATACTGCCGATCATGTAAAAGTGAAACGCGTTCAGGCTGAGATCGCAACTCTACAATCGAGCGCGGAGCGCGAGCGCGGCAACATCCTGAAGCAAATCAAGAACGAATATGCAGAAGCGGCGCGCCGCGAGCAGTTGCTCACGGCGAATTACGCCAGCCAGCGCGCGGTGGTGACGGGAGAAGGCGACAAATCCATCCAATACAACATCCTCAAGCGTGAAGTGGATTCGAACCGCCAGCTTTACGATGCGATGCTCCAGCAACTGAAGGAAGCCAGCGTGGCGTCGGCGTTGCGCGCTTCCAACATCCGCGTGCTCGATCCCGCGAAGCTTCCCATACGCCCCTATAGTCCCAACGTTCCGATAAGCTCCGGGTTCGGATTGCTCTGCGGGCTGCTGGCAGGAGCCGTCGTTGCGATCCGGTTCGAGCGTTCCGACCGCAGCATCCAGGAGCCTGGCGAAACACCAATGTATCTGAATGTTCCGGAGCTGGGAGTTATCCCTTCGGAGGTTTTTTCAAGAGTCCGGGTGCGAGTTCTGCTGGACAAGAGTAATGGCGCGGGGGAACCCGCCGGGAGCGGGCCCGTACCCGTTCCGGCGCAGCGCGTGGAACTAGTTACCTGGCAGCGGAAGCCTTCCCCGGCAGCTCAATCCTTTCGCTCCACCTTGGTGTCGATTTTGTTCTCCGGTGAAAATGGCACCCGGCCTCACGTCATCGTAGTGACCAGTGGCAGCCCGGCGGAAGGTAAATCGACGGTAATTTCTAATCTGGCAATTGCGGTGGCCGAAGCGAATCAGAAGGTCTTGCTTATCGATGCCGATTTGCCCAGAGCCCGGCTTCATGAAGTCTTCAACTTGAAAAACGACCGGGGGCTGAGTGACCTGTTGCGATCCAAAGACCCACACGACGTGTTACCCGATGGCATTATCCAGCAGACTGCCATACCGGACTTATATTTGCTGACTAGTGGACCGGGCACTTCGGCGGCAACAAGTCTGCTCTATTCGAACCGCATGCCCGACTTACTCCGGAAGTTGCGCGCGGAGTTCGACACCATCTTTGTAGACACGCCACCGATGTTGCAGATTCCCGATGCCCGTGTGCTGGGACGCATGGCGGACCGGGTAATTCTCGTGATACGCGCTGGGAAAACCACTCGCGACGCGGCACGCGCCGCATACCAGCGGTTCTCCGAAGACGGGACCAAGGTAATGGGGACGATCCTCAACGACTGGAACTCGAAGCGCTCGCCGAATGGCTACTACGGCTATTCAAACGGTTATTACACCAAAGGTTATTACGGAAAAGAAAGAGTATGAGCTCAGTCCTTGAAGATCTGTCCAGCCTCGCAGACAGATCATTTATGAAGGTTCCTCTTCTCGATCTGAAGGCACAACACGCCACCATTCGAGAGGACGTACTTGCCGCGGTGACGGAAGTACTCGATTCTCAGATTTGTATCGGAGGTCCGAAGGTAGCCGAGCTGGAACACCGGGTTGCCGCGATCAGCGATTGTAAGTACGCCGTTGGTGTGTCGAGCGGCACCGATGCCCTGTTATGCAGTTTGATGGCTCTCGAAGTTGGTCCCGGCGACGAGGTAATTACAACGCCATTTACTTTTTTCGCCACCGCGGGGTCGATCGCCCGCACCGGCGCGACACCGGTTTTTGTGGATGTCGATCCGCGTACTTATAATCTGAATCCCGAGCCGATCGAGGCGGCAGTAACATCTCGCACCAAGGCAATTATGCCGGTGCATCTCTTTGGCCAGATGTGCGACATGGATCCCATCATGGAAGTCGCGGCCAAGCGCAGCCTTTACGTCGTCGAAGACGCCGCACAGTCGATCACTGCAACTTACAAAGGACGTAAAGCTGGAGGCATCGGCACTTGCGGATGTTTCAGTTTCTTCCCGAGTAAGAACCTCGGGGGTGCCGGGGACGGCGGCATGATCGTCACCAACGATGAGAAGCTTTACCAAAAGATCGCTCTGTTGCGGAATCACGGTGCGCAGCCCAAGTATTTCCATAAGTACGTGGGTGGCAATTTCCGATTGGATCCTATCCAGGCGGCGGTGCTAGCGGTCAAACTTGCACATCTCGATGGCTGGTCCGCCGCGCGCCGGCGAAACGCGAGTTATTATGACGTTGCGTTCCAGGGATCCGGCGTGACTACGCCTTACATCCGTCCGGATTGCGTGAGTATCTTCAATCAATACGTGGTAAGGGTGGCAAACCGCGATATCGCAATCGATGCTTTAAAGAACGCGGGCGTTTCCACTGAAATCTACTATCCGCGCCCACTGCATGCTCAGGAGTGCTTTCAGTCAGCCGTGCCTCAAGGACTGTCCTTGCCGGAATCCGAGGACGCGGCAGAGCACGTGCTCGCGCTGCCCATCTACCCCGAATTAACGCTCGAAATGCTGGATCACGTTGTGCGAACGCTGCGGCGCGCCTGTTCCCCGCTGTCCGCAAAATCCTGAGTAGTCAAGCGTCGAATCGCGCAGACTGCGTGACCGCAACTATAGGACTATGGATATCTCCGTTATGACAATCGTGCGAAGCGTCACCCGGCGTCGTTCGGTGGACTGGGCCGAATTTTGGCAGAACCAGACGTCCGCCCTCCATCAAGCCACTTCAGAACAGCTGGTGCGTTACTCCAGGGAACTGGCGCTCCTCTTCGCCGAACTCAGCCCCCGCAGCGTTCTCGATCTAGGTTGCGGGGACGGCGAGTTATATGACTCGCTCGGATTTGATCGCGTCTCGTACCGCGGCGTGGACATGTCACAGTCGATGCTCGACGTGTTCCAGCGGGAGCACCCCGGCACCGAACTTATCTGCCGCAATGCCTTGGATTATCTGGATGACAGTACGTACGATCTGGTCTTCTCGAACGCCATGGTCCAGTTTCTAAACCGAGAGCAGATGCGGCATTTTTTCGAGAATGTGAAGAGGATGATGCACGCGGACTCGGTATTCGTTTGTGCGTCGATTCCCTGCTCACTGAATCGCTACGCATATATTTCCAGACAGCTCGTGCAACCGTATCGAAAGAACAGAAAGATGGTCTTGGCTACGGCCGCCCGGCGGGCGCTGGGACTCGGCGACACGATGGGCTGTTGGTATAGTCCGGCGGAAATTAAGGAGATGGCCGTTGAGACGGGCTTCGTGTGCAATTTGTACGGCAGTATGCACAACATGTTCCGTTTTCACGCGGTTCTGGAATTGCCGCGAGAGCGGCGATAGACCGGCAGCGGGACAGGTTCGCGTTTGCTTGAAAGCCGAGGTTATGTGTCTCTGAATATTGCAGTCGTAGGAAACGGGTACTGGGGCAAGAACCTGGTCCGGAATTTCTTCGAATTGGGCGCGCTACGCGCGGTGTGCGACCCCGATCCACTCGTCGAAGCGAGTGTCCGCGAGAAATACCCGGACCTGGAATTTTATCGGGACTACGCCGAGGTCCTGCGGAACGGGAATATTCAAGGTGTTGTCCTAGCAACGCCCGCCGCGCTTCATTACGACATGGCTAAACAAGCCCTCCAGGCTGGCAAAGACGTCTTCGTGGAGAAGCCCTTGGCTTTGAGCGCCGGCGAAGGTTCAGAATTAGTCGCCCTCGCCGCGAAGAACCTCCGCATCCTGATGGTCGGCCATATCCTCCAGTTTCATCCGGCCGTGAGAAAGTTAAAGGATTTGATCGACAGCGGCGCGTTAGGCCGTATCGAGTACGTTTACTCGAACCGTCTCAACATGGGTAAGATCCGGACGGAAGAGAATATCCTCTGGAGCTTCGCTCCTCACGACATTAGTGTCGTACTCAGTCTCCTTCGCGAGGAACCGGTGTCCGTGACCTGTGAGGGCGGCAGCTATTTGAGCCACAGCGTTGCGGACGTGACGCTGAGCCAATTCACTTTCGCGAGCGGGGTTCGCGCGCACATTTTCGTGAGCTGGCTTCACCCGTTCAAGGAGCAGCGTCTGGTGGTTGTAGGTTCGGAGAAGATGGCCGTGTTTGACGACACAGCCTCCGACAAGCTCGTTCTGTATCCGCATCGGGTGGAGTGGAAAGACCGGATACCGAACGCAGTGAAGGCTGAGGCCGAACCAGTCGGTCTCGAAGCGACGGAGCCCTTGCGCAACGAGTGTCTCCACTTTCTCGAATGCATGGTTTCCCGGCGCAGTCCGTATACGGACGGGCGCGAGGGTCTTCGCGTCTTACGTGTCTTGAACGCCTGTCAGAAGGCGATGGAGGAAGGTAAGGCGATGTCCGTGGCCGCTGCGCCATTACCTCCCAAGAAGGCTTACTTCGTCCACCCGGCGGCGATTGTCGATGAGCCGTGTGAAATTGGATCCGGCACGAAAATCTGGCACTACTCTCACGTCCTGCAAGGGGCGAAGATTGGTGAGCGCTGCATTTTTGGCCAAAACTGTCAGGTGGCCGAGAAAGTAATTATCGGTAACAACGTCAAGGTTCAGAACAATGTCTCCATATACACCGGGACGGAGATAGAAGACGACGTTTTCCTCGGACCTTCTTGCGTTCTCACTAACGTGACCAATCCCCGGTCGCAAGTGAACCGGCACGCGTTGTACGAGAAGACAATTATCAGGCGCGGCGCGACTGTAGGCGCCAATGCCACCATCGTTTGCGGCATTGAACTCGGCCGCTACTGCTTTATTGGGGCTGGAGCAGTGGTGGCGAGAGACGTTCCCGATTACGCTCTTATGGTTGGCAATCCGGCGCGCCAGGCCGGCTGGATGAGCCGTCACGGCCACCGCTTGGCGGACCCCAATGCAGACGGCGTTATGGTGTGTCCGGAAAGCGGATTTCGATACCAGGAAGTGCAGCATGGCATGCTCCGCTGCCTCGATCTCGACGAAGAATCTCCTTTGCCGGATGAATTGAGCGCAGGTTCCAAGACCTACGTCAAATTCAAACTAAAACGAGCTGTGGCCGTTTAACATCGACTGTGCCCAACGACTTACTCGAGCGGCCGGCCGGCCCCCAAATCGGAACCCGGCGTTCTTGGCAAACACCGTCGCTGAGCGGGTTACTCGGCGGAGTTCTGCAGCGCGGAAGATTCGCCCAGCATGTGCTCACGCTCATGTCGGGAACAGTCCTGGGGCAAGGGCTGCTTGTTATTGCGACACCTGCGCTGACTCGCATCTTCGATCCGGTGGCATTCGGGCTACTCGCGATTTTCGTCGCCGTCATCGCTATTCCTTCATGCATTCCCGCTTTGCGATACGACCTCGCCATCATGCTTCCCGACACGGATGAGGAAGCTGCCAATGTGATGGCGCTTTCGATGCTCGTTGTCTTATTTAATGTTGGCATATCGAGTGTCGTTGTACTGCTCTTCGGCCGCGCGGCCGCCCGGGAGCTTAAGGCGCCGCAACTCGCGGTCTGGTTATGGGCCGTTCCATGGGCGGTGCTTTGCGCGGGCGCCTCCCAGGTTCTGAACAACTGGTGGGTTCGCCACCGGTGCTTTCACAGGTTGGCAATGGCGACGGTTTCGCAGTCCGTGGGCACGGTGGGAAGCCAAGTCGGGTTCGGGTTGATCGGGCTAGGCGGTCCCGCGGGGCTCATCATCGGCTGGCTCATCGGACAGGCAACTGCAAGCTCGATTCTGGCGCAGGGGTTAGTGCGCGGCCAGCTTCGGTTTATCGCCAGGAACATTCATTGGAGAAACATTGGACGGGCACTACGGTCGTATCGGCGGTTCCCTCTCTATGCCGCTCCTTACATCCTGATCACGACGACTGAAGTGCAAGTAACCGCCGCTTTAGTCGGTCACTTCGCCGACCTTCGAACAGTAGGTCTCTTTTCGCTGGCAAGACGGATTTCCTATCTGCCGATCAACCTCGTGATCGCGGCGATGAATCAAGTCTTCTTCCAGAAACTTGCACGCGAGCAGAAGTCCGGGAGATTGGAAGATTTCGTTCTTAGAATTTTGTCCTTGCAGGTGTATTTCGGCCTCCCTGCCGTTATATTTTGCAGCTTTGAGGCGACACCACTGTTCCGCTTCGGCTTCGGCCCTGCCTGGTCGGGCGCCGGCCAGTATGCTTCGCTCTGGGTTATCTCGAGCTTCATACTGTTTGCGACCGGATGGCTGGACCGGATCTTCGATGTCACAGGCTACCAACGCACGGCGCTTACGTGGGCTCTCGGGAAGGGTGTGATTGCGATTGGGGCCATGACGGTGACACTGTGGTTGTGGAAGGACGCATTGTTGTCGACGGCCGTCTATGTGACGCTCGACTGCGCTGGGCTAATCGTCTACTTACTGCTGGCGTTTCATGCAAGCCGTTTCTCTCTGCAACGCCTGGTGGGGCTCGCCACGTCAACGATGAAGTCAACCGTGCTCATCGCCTGCACATTTTGGGCGGTGAATAAAATATTTACCGGGATGGCAGCGGTCGGCTTCGCGTTTGTCGTACTGGCCGTCATTTACACTGTGCTCATCTCCCGGAGCGTGGGATGGAATCGCTTAAGTTTCGCCCCATCGGAATAATATGCGTCCGACGGTAATCCATGCGCCCCAAGCGCCCAGAGTAGCGTCCGGTGTATCGCAGGTCCTTCCGCAGACGCCCGAAGATTATACGAATTGTTTCTTTGAGCAGTCGTGGTGGCTTGACGCCGTGGTTCCTGGAAATTGGGGAGCCGCTCTCGTGAAGAAGGAAGGACGGGTGGTGGCGCGCCTTCCCTACGCAGAACGGCGTAGATACGGTCTTCGACTATTGGGTAACGCCGCATTTACTCCGATGCTCGGGCCCTGGATTTACAGCGAAGGCGAAAAATTAGTGACTCGCGCCGCGGATGAGGAGACGCTCCTCACTGAACTTATTACTCAGTTACCTAAATGTGACTTATTCCTTCAAACGCTTTCATCAAGTACCACGGATACACTGCCGTTCTACTGGCAGGGCTATGACCAGCGCATGACGTTGACTTACCGTCTTGAGGCTCTTGAAGACCTGGATGCCGTTTGGCGGAATTTCAGCAATAAATGCCGCAACACGATTCGCAAGGCACAGAAGACCCTCGCCGTTCGTACCGATTGCGATCTCCACAGATTCCTGGATGTAGCGAACAAGACCTTTGCCCGCCAGGGGCGGAAGTCGCCGTTGTCTCCGGATATTGTGGAAAGAATCGACGAAGCGTGCACGCGAAGAAGCGCACGGCGGATCTTCTGTGCGGAAGACGCGCAGGGAAGAATCCACGGCGCGATGTATCTCGTCTGGGATTCCAGGGCGGCCTATTATCTGATTGGCGGAGCCGATCCGGCACTACGCAATTCGGGCGCGCAGCACTTACTAATGTGGGAGGCGATCCAATTTGCCGCGACCGTCACTCAGGTTTTCGATTTTGAAGGATCGTCCATTCAGCCCATCCAGTTTTTCATCCGTTCCTTCGGTCCCCGGCAGACCATTCTGGCGCAGGTTTGTAAGATGAGCCGAAGAATGAAGGCTCTCACTGGAATGAAGCTCGCTGCCGAGGCGATCGGCGGAACTAAGTTGAAGTGGTTCTGTTAAATGAAAGTCGTCCACCTCACGTCCGTTCATAATGCGTTCGACGTGCGAATCTTCAAGCAGTGCCGTACGCTGGCGGGAGTGGGGTATGAAGTTGTCATTGTCGCCCCGCATGCTCAGACCGTCACTCGCGACGGGGTCCGTGTGCACCCGATCACTCGGCCGGCTTCGCGTTATCGGCGCATGGTAGTGACGGTCCTGAACGTCTTGAAAGCCGCTATATCTGAAAAGGCCGATGTCTACACGTTTCACGATCCGGAGCTGATCCCAGCCGGATTAATGCTGCGTCTTATCGGGAAGAAGGTTATATACGATGTTCATGAAGATTATCCGGTAAGAATTCAAGCCAAGGAATGGATTCCAAGACGGCTACGGACTGCGATCGCTCGATCGTTCGGGTTTTTCGAGAAACTTGCCGCAAGAACATTTAGTGGCATCGTGGCGGCAACTCCGGAAATAGCCAGAAAGTTTCCTGGGGCAGGCGTAGCTCTAGTGATGAACTTCCCCGAATCCGGTTGGTGCATCCCGGCCGAAAGCGCGGAATACTCGAAGCGCGAACCTAGCATGGCTTACTTCGGAGTTATCAGCGAGGACCGGGGCATCTTCGACATGCTAGAGGCGGCCGCGGTTATTGGGGGTGTGCGGGAGATACGCTTACTGCTCGCAGGGAGGTTACAGCCTCCCAATTTGCTGGACACGCTGAAACAAATGCCGGGCTGGAAACACACCGAGTATCTAGGTGTATTGGATAGAGATGAGATTCGTGCCGCGCTGGGCCGGGTTCGAGTCGGACTCAGCTTACTGCATGCCACGCCCGGATATGCCGAGGCGCTCCCCACCAAGGTGTTTGAATATATGAGCGCGTGCATTCCCGTTGTCGCTTCGGATTTTCCAATTCTCAGGAAAGTCATCGGCGAGAATCAGTGCGGCCTCCTGGTGGAACCGGGCAACAGGCCGGAGATTGTTCGCGCCGTCTCCTGGCTTCTCGATCATCCCGCTGAAGCGAAGGAGATGGGCCAGCAAGGGATGCACGCCGTCAAGGCGGACTACAGTTGGGAAGGCCAATCGCAGAGTCTCGTGAGCCTCTACGCCAACCTCGCGCCTGCCATAGGACCAGTTCAAACCGGGACTGCAAGAGTCAGGAACGTCTAACTCGATATGTGTGGAATTGCAGGCGTAGTCACCGGGCGGGATACCAGCATTCCTGGAGCTGTGATTGCCGACTTCACTCGAATCCTCCGCCATCGCGGACCGGATGGTTCGGGTTTTGCATGGTTCACAGAATCGGGCAGCCGGGTTGAGGAAACATTTTCTGGCCCCGATCCATTCCATGGAACGGTTCTCGCACATCGCCGGCTGGCAATTCTGGACTTGTCCGAGGGCGGCTCGCAGCCGATGTCCACGCCTGACGGAATGCTCTGGATCGCCTTTAACGGTGAGATCTACAATTACATCGAACTCAGGCAGGAACTCATTCGGGAAGGCTACGTTTTCCGCTCCGAGTCCGATACTGAAGTGCTCCTAGCCGGTTACTGGGCTTGGGGCAGGGATGTCCTGAGAAAAGTGGTTGGGATGTTTGCATTTGCAGTTCTCGACCGGCGGGAGGGCGTGTTGTTTCTGGCGCGCGATGAGTTCGGGATTAAGCCACTCTACTACACGCGCGTGGACGGAGTCTTCGCTTTCGCGTCCGAAATCAAGGCGCTGCTCGGAATCCCGGGGCTCAGCCGCAGACCGCATCGCGAACGTCTTCTTGAATATCTGCGATTCGGGCTCACCGACCATGGGAATGCCACAATGTTCGCGGATGTCGCACAATTGCCGGCAGCACATTGGATCGAGGTCAAACTCGATACTCTTACTCTAAATGGCCCGACGCGATACTGGGACCTAAGTAATGCTCTGACCTTTACCGAGCCTATCGAGGCCGCCGTCAAACGATGCCGGGAACTGTTCCTCGAAAGCATCAGCCTGCACATGCGCAGCGACGTTCCCGTTGGCGCGGCCTTATCAGGCGGTATCGACTCTTCCGCAATCGTCTGTGCGATGCGGACCTTGGGCGGAAGCCGCCTCGATTTGCACGCGTTCAGTTTCATAGGTCAGGGCGCCGCGAACGAAGAGATGTGGGTGGATGACGTGCAACGAGCGACTCAGTGCACCGTGCACAAGATCCGCCCTCAACCCGCCGATTTCGTCGAGGATTTCCGTCATCTTGTAAGAACGCATGACGAACCCTTTGGCGGCGTGAACATTTACGCTCAATACCGTGTCTTTCGGGCCGCGCAGGAGAGCGGAATCAAGGTAATGCTCGATGGACAAGGCGCTGACGAGTTGTTCGCCGGATATCGCTACTTCATTGCCACGCGCTTGTCGTCTCTGCTCTACGATGGCCAGTTCCGTGAGGCAGCGCAGCTTTACCGCAACGCGCTACGGCTACCGGATATCAAAGCCGTGCCACTGTTAGCGCGAACTCTGGACAGGCTCCTGCCCGCACATCTCAGGATGGCATTGCGGCCACCGTCGGATAGGTCGCAATATCCCGGGTGGATCGCCAAAAACGGCTTTGCTCAGGGAGCCGGGCGCTCCGGTCTGGCGCACCAGTTCACGGGTTCGGACCGAATGAAAGCCGAGCAAAGCGAGACCATAAAAGAGACCAGCCTGCCTCATTTGCTTCATTGGGAAGATCGAAATTCAATGAGTTTCTCGATTGAGAGTAGAGTGCCATTCCTAACCAGGCCGCTCGCTAATTTCGCATGTGGACTGCCGGAAGATTATCTGCTTACCGACACCGCGGTGTCAAAGGCCGTTCTCAGACGCGCCCTGAAGGGAATCGTCCCCGACTCAATCCTGGGCCGCAAAGACAAAATCGGTTACGGCGCGGCCGAACGCGATTGGCTGCTGTCGGCGGATAGCTGGGTTCGCAAGGGTCTTCACGCGGGTAAAGAATGCGCACCGGTCTTGAACACCAGCGTACTTCTTTCGCGTTGGGATCGCATCCGGCAGGGAGTTCAAGCCTACGACTCCTCTTTTTGGCGCTGCCTCAATCTCATTGAGTGGAGCCAGCAGTTTGAAATCGATTATCGATATTAGCGGAAAATGAGCAGGGCGCCCAATCTTCGTGCATGGGTCCAACTCGGATTTCCCGAAGCCGCGCTAGCGATTTTTGCGACCGCCGGCGCATTCAAGGCGGATGACCGGCTGGCATGGCTCCCGATCGATCTCACCGTGGGCGCCGCGATCCTGAGCGTCCTGTTGCTCATACTGAGGACCGTGCACACGCCACATGTGCCAAGGAACATGCTGCTGATCATGGCCCTTTTCGTGGTTTTTTGCCCAGCGCTTTTTGTCACCGACTGGAATCCGTATGCAACGGAGAAGGCGCAGCGATTCTATGCATTGACGCTTCCAGCGTGTGTCGCTGCCTGTATTCTGCTCCGTTCCGCGAAAAACGGGCGCAGATGGATTAACGCCCTATGTTTGATAGGAGCGATTGTCGCGGCCGACGGGGTCACGCGCTGGATCGGTGGAGGCGCCATGGCCCGCCTGAGCGGCTTCAATGCGACCACCATCACCTTTGCCCGGATGGTATCTCTTCCCGCCCTGTGGCTGTGCTGCCTGGCGTTAAACAAGAAATTAAACGCCATTCTAGCCGCCGCGGGCGTGGTAGCTTTCGGGTTACTGAGCGTAGCTTCCGGCTCGCGCACGCCTCTGCTCGCTCTGGGGGGAACGATATTAGTAGTGGCTTCAATCAAACTACGCAAGAGAGACTCTCGGCGGCAATTATTCGCTCTAGCTGTGATCGTAGGGGCCATTCTGCTTGCAGTGACATTGAACGACTTACTCCCTTCAGAGTCCCGGGAGCGCATACTGGGAAGTTTTCATGGCGAGCTGGACGATAGCGGGCGCATACGGCTGGAGCTATTCAGCGTGTCAATGGACTACATAAAGAGATACCCGCAAGGCCTGGGATTCGGCGGATTAATGGGCAGGGTGGGCGACGTGGGCGATCAGCGAGTCTTCTCCCACAACCTGATTCTCGAGGCGGGCGTAGAAGGCGGATGGATCGCGGGTGTCTACATAGTCTTTCTGTTCGGGTTTGCGTTATGGAGAGCCAGGCGTCTGGTTATCGCAAGTCCACGACGCTCGGAGTATCTGTTCTATTTTGCGGCCCTTATATTTTTGATGGCGAATGACATGTTGAGCGGCGAGCTTAACGACAGCAGATTACTATTCATGTTTCTCGGCATAGTGGTCACAGTTAAGTCCGAGTCGCGTTCGGTTTCTTATGCGGGGAATCGTCCCCGGCTGGTTCCCGTGGAGGGCTGACCGGATGAATCTGACCGTAAAGGCTCGTAACTACGGCGTCAAGGAATTACTCCGGCGGACGTGTCTTCCACGGGATTTTCTAGACGGTATCGAAATCCTGTCAGAGCAGGGCGTTGTAACGCTTCGGCTTCCGGGGACGGGAGACAAACGCGTAACATTTCCGGCTTGCGCTAATGGCGATGTCAGGACGGCAACGCGGCGTTTGCGCGCCGCTGAATCCTCATTGGACGTTATCGTGCCGTTTGCCGGCGTCTGCTCGCCGATCGGATCGGATGCCTTTGAAGTACTGAATGGAAAGGAAGTCAGATTTAACGCCGACTTGCCAGGCGTCACCACACTAACCCTCGGACGTTACGAAGAGCTCAGTGACGACTGGTTGGATTCCCATGGACGATTTCGCACAGAGAGCGGTGTGGCTGCGAGCGGAATGTTCCTGGACCGTCCGATTGTCGATGAGTATGGAGCGGTCTTGGGCCAAGCGATCCGCCTTCTGATTCCCTCCCTCGCGGAACCGCATCGCGGCGCTCGAGTCTGGCTTACTCACGACATCGACGAAGTAGGTTATCCCTTCCGATTGCGCAGAGCGGCTGGTCATCTATTGCGAAGAAAGAAGCCATCGTGGGCATTGCGCGATAGCTTCAGGTTCCTGGGAAGCCGGTCCACCGATGACCTGATCATAGCGAAGTGCATCCGCGAGGCGGTGCAGGCGCGGCTCAAGTTGGCTGTCAATTGGAAGTCCGCCGCGGCCGGGAAATTCGATATCCGCTATGATTTGGAATCCGTTAAGCATCTCATCCGCTGGAACGAAGAAAACGGGGTAGAGAATGGCGTCCACCCTGGTTATATGGCGTTCAACAACTGTGGCCGTCTGAACGCGGAATTGGATGAGTTGAGGAAGGCGTTTGGAAAAACTCCAATGGGAGGGCGGCAGCATTACTTGCGCTGGTCGCCCCGTACATGGCTCGATTGGGAGCGATGCGGCCTCAAATACGATAGCAGCCTGGGATATGTGGAAACTGTGGGGTTCCGCGCGGGCACTTGCGTTCCCTACCGGCCATGGCTGTTCGTTGAGGATCGGGAAGCAACCCTTCTGGAGGTTCCGCTCATCGTGATGGACACGTCGTTCATCGATTGCATGAACTGTAGCAACGAAGAAGCGCTAGCCATGATGCGAGTGCTAGTCAAGCGGTGCGAGATTGCGAACGGCGTATTCACGGTATTGTGGCATCCTTGCAATGCTCTGACTCGCCGCGGAGCCGAATTATTCAAAGGTTGGTTGGCGCTTCTATCGCAATATAGTCAATACGCGACAGAAGTTTAGAGAACCACTAATGCGAATCTGGCTCGTGAAACTGGATGAGCCCTTACGCATCGACGAAGGCGATCCACGTCCCTGCCGCATGGGACTTATTGCTGACGCTTTGCACCGGCGAGGTCATGAGGTCCTATGGTGGACCTCTACCGAGTACCACCAACTCAAGAGGCAAAGGTTCACGCGCGACACCAGAATAACGGTTGACGACGATTATGTTCTCTGGCTCATGCATGCCCGCCCATATCGCAAGAACATTTCCATTGGACGCATGCTGCACCACCGGACACTCGCACGGAAGTTCCTGGACATTGGTCAACGCGAACAGCGGCCCGATCTTATTTTATGCGCGCTGCCATCTCTGGACATGTGTCAGGCTGCCGTGAAGTACGGGAGATCGCGCGGAGTCCCAGTTGTTTTGGACATCAGGGATCTATGGCCGGACATCTTCCCGGCTCTCTTGCCGCGGTGGGCGCGGCCGCTTTCCAAAATTGCTTGCCTGCCGTTCCTGCGAATGGTGCGAATGGCGTGTGCGGGAGCGACGGGGATATGCGGTATCACTCCCGGCTTTGTAGCCTGGGGGCTCGGTTACGCTCAGCGCCGCGCTTCCGAATGGGACGCTTCTTTCTTCCTCGGCTATCCATCGCGTATGCCGGATGCGGAGGCAGTGGCGAAGGCAGCAGATTTTTGGGAACGCCTGGATGTCACTACTAAATGTGACGGTTTTAGGGTGTGTGTGATAGGGGCGCTTGGTGAGCGAAACGAGCGTGAGGTGCTGGCGGCGATTGCCACAGCCAGGCGCCTGCCCGCCGTCCAATTTGTGTTCTGCGGAACCGGCACGAACGAAGCGAAATATCGGGAATCGGCCGCGGATGCGAAGAATGCGATATTTGCGGGGTGGTGTGGACAAGCGGAACTTTGGACGCTGATGCGATATGCTTCGGTAGGACTGGTGCCTTTTCAAGATACGATCGACTTCCGGTTGTCTATTTCGAACCGGGCCATTGAGTACCTATCCGCAGGACTTCCGATCGTATCGAGCGCCAAGGGGGTGCTTGAGGATCTGCTTGCATCCAGCGGTTGTGGAGTGACGTACGCAAACGGAAGCGCGGAAGACCTGTGCCGCACGCTGTCCGGGCTAATGAACAGCCCGGATAAGTTGCGAGGGATGTCAGTACGCGCAGCGAAGGTTTTCCAGGATCTATTTCGGGCAGAGGTGGTGTACGAAGCCATGGCCGATCATCTGGAAAGCGTTGCCATGGCGCACACGGCGGGAGTCGACGCTGCGTACGCTTAGAACCGCTTCATGACAAGACAGATGGCGTCCGTAATCTTTGCGTTAGTTGCAGTAATTGGGCCTGCATGGACAAGGGATATCGTCAGTTGGGGCCCCAATTCTATGGAAGCAATCCGTGCGCTCGGTGTCACAGCCTTACGGGAAGGATGTTCGTCGGCGCCCGCAATCTGCGTAGAGGAGGCGGAACGGGATGCGCGGGCGGAGGGCCTGAACAGGATTTACTTGTCAGTGCCCCTGGCACAGGCGACGGGAGCGAACGCGCTGGAATACAGACGCTTAAGCGCGAGTCACCCCGCCTTATACGAAATCGGAGTGGACGATTTCATCGCGCAATACAGCCGCTTCGAGATATTCACGCGTTTCATTTGGCCGCGGGCCGATTCCGTTTTCGCCGGCCAGTTTCTGCGGACGTTGAGAGCTTCGTCTCTAAAATCCGGCATCACCATCTACGAAACAGAGCTCCGCTCCCCGGTGCTGCTCAGTTCGCCGGTGTCGGAGCGATTGCGCTCCATGGTGGACAACGTTCACTTTTACCTTAATTATCGAGGCAGCGGCGGGCGCTACCTTTCTTATGTCAAACAAGTGAGAGACTTGTTTCCCACGGCGAATCTAATCGCGGGATCGTATGCGTACGACCGCATCGATTACCTCCCTTGTTTCCCGGGGTCGCAGGCAAAGTGTTCCAGCGCCGAACAGTCGAATCTATTCAGGGAGAGCATTGACACGCAGGTTACACTACTAGCCTTCCACGAGATTAATGGCATTGAATTCTATCCAGGGTTGTTCGGCCGGGAGGAAACATGGAACGGCTGGAAACAACCCAGGATCTGTGATTCCGAGCGGACGGCGGAATGTATCGTAAATACCCGCGCGCTACAACAGATCGCGATCGAGGCTCTAAGAAAGCGGCCGATGAGCCAAGAGAGCCACTGACCGCGTTTATGCAAAGGGCGCGGTTGCTGTCGCTCAAGAACGCAATGGATCGGAGTCTCGCGGGCGCAGGACTACTGGCGTTCTCACCGCTTATGCTCTCTCTGGCGTGTCTGATTAGGTTGCGGATGGGCTCGCCAGTGCTGGTACGTCAGATTCGCATCGGGTATAGGGGAAGACAGTTCAGATTTCTCAAGTTCCGGACGATGACTAACGCCCGCGACTCCTTTGGCAGGTTGTTACCGGACGAGCGCCGCCTGACTCCTTTAGGACGCTTCTTGCGCGCGAGTAGTTTGGACGAATTGCCTCAAATGTGGAACGTTCTCAAAGGCGAGATGAGCCTCGTGGGGCCGCGGCCGCTGCTGCCGGAGTATCTACCGCGGTACAACGCCCGGCAACGGCGGCGTCACGACATCAAGCCAGGCATTACTGGTTGGGCGCAGGTGAATGGACGAAACGCCCTCACCTGGGAACGGAAATTCGATCTTGACGTCTGGTACGTAGATAACTGGAGCCTCTCGCTCGACGTGAAGATTCTCTGGATGACTCTGTTAAAAGTCATCCGCCGCGAAGGCATCAGTCAGCATGGGCATGCGACGATGCCCGAGTTTATGGGATAAACTGTGGCTAACAGAAATATTCTCATTTCTTCGGCGGGCCGCCGGGTTGGCCTGCTGGCGTGCATTCGCGATTCGATAGCGTCGCGGCATTCCGACAGGTCGATTTACACCATCGATTCCGGGTCAAGCGCTCCCGCTACTTTCTTTTCTAACGATACGTCCCAGGTGCCGCGCTGTACCGATCCCGACTTCGTGGACTCGGTTCTAAGATTGTGCAAAACGTACCAAATCGATCTGTTGATTCCGACGATCGACACAGAATTACCCGTCTACGCGAGCGCGTCCGGTAACTTTGCCGAATCCGGAGTCACAGTCTGTATCTCTAGTCCCTCCACCGTGGAAATCTGTGGCAACAAACGCCGCAGCCACGAGTGGCTGCTGGCAAATGGTTTCCCGACCGTCAGGCAAACAGATCTCCGTTCGGCGCTGCTCGACCCGTTCAGTTGGGCCCTCCCGCTCATCGCCAAACCTTATGCTGGCAGCGCATCAATAGGTGTGCAGCGCATTGAGACACCGCTTGAACTCCAAGCTCTGGCGGAAAAGAGCAGCGGATTTATCGTTCAAGAGATCGCCGCGGGCCGCGAGTTCACCATCAATGCATATGTGAATCGATCGGGTGAATGTATCTGCGCTATACCGCACTGGCGCATGGAAGTTAGGGCGGGAGAAGTCTCCAAGGGGATCACAGTCAAGGACCGCCGCCTGATGGATCTTGCGTGCGGCGTCGCCGAAGCCTTGCCCGGCGCTTATGGCCCTCTCAATATTCAGTGTTTCATGGATGAGTCCGGGGTCATCCGTATCATCGAGATAAACGCCCGCTTTGGTGGTGGTTATCCCTTAGCCCATCGCGCCGGCGGCAGGTTCACGGATTGGCTCTTCGACGAACTGGAAGGCAAGCGTCCTTCTTATTACGATGGCTGGATGGACGACCTCGCCATGCTTCGTTACGACGAGGCTATTTTCGTTCCCGGCGACAGGACCCGAACATGGGGCGAAGCATCTGCGTTGTCTTCGACATTGACGACACACTGTACTTAGAACGCGATTATGTACACAGCGGCTTCGATGCGGTTGGCCGCTGGGCTGCCAAGTGTGTTCAGATCGGCGATTTTGGTGAGCGTTGCTGGAAGCTTTTCACGATGGGCCGCCGCGGCTCGATATTCGATGACGTGCTGAACGAAATGGGAATACAGTCCTCGCTGGAATTGATTTCGGCCCTAGTGGAGACTTATCGTACTCACACACCCAGTATCTCGTTAGCGGCAGACGCATCCGAGGCTCTTGCAGAGATCGGCCGGATAGCAACGATCGCGATCGTCAGCGATGGTCCGCTAGCCAGTCAGAGCCGCAAGGTTGAAGCGCTCGGTTTAAGCTCATTGGCGGCTCCCATCGTTCTCACTGAAGCGCTTGGCAGTGAGTTCCGAAAACCGCACCCAAAGGGCTTCGAGCAAGTACAACAGCGCCGCCCGGCAGATCTATTTGTTTATGTCGCCGATAATCCGCGAAAAGATTTTACGGGGCCAAAACATCTCGGTTGGAAGACGGTTCGGGTGAGACGCGAAGGCGGATTGCACTGCGGCGTCGAGAATCTCGTGGCGGCCCCCGACTTCGAGATGAAGGATTGTTCCGGCCTGCCGGAAGCGCTTGCGCATCTATAGGACCTTATCCTGTGTTGTCTTCGAGAGGAAGCTTGTTATCTCTGATCTCTTCGGCCAGGTGGAGCACAACCGCGGCGAACAGTCTCGGCCTCCGGCGCGTGCTCCTGCCTTTGTTCCGCACCTTCAACCTAGGCGACATTACCCTCCGCCATCCTTGGACGGGTGACCGCATGTTGGTCCACTCATTCCGGCATAAGGGCTATTGGTTTCTCGGCCGAAAAAGAGAATTCGAGACAATGACAGCGTTCCAGCGCCTCTTGAAGAGTGGCGACGTAGTTATCGACGTGGGAGCGCATATCGGATATACGGCCGTCTTTTTTGCTCGTCTGGTAGGGCCAGCGGGGCATATCTATGCGTTCGAGCCAGGTCCCAACAACCTCCCATATACTCGCAGGAATTGCTCTAACTGCCAATTCAAGAATATAAGCCTGATCGAAATGGCGGCGTCGGACTCAGACGGCTGCGCGCCGCTTTATATCGAAACCTTAACCGGGCAGAATAACAGCTTGTTGTGCGACTACCCCAGTGTCAGCGCGGTTGCCAGAACCCACGGGTCCCGTCCAGAGACAGCCCCTGCGACCGTGCGAACCATTCAACTCGATTCCTACCTGGAACAGTATGACCTCAGACCCGCGCTAATCAAGATAGACGTCGAAGGCGCCGAGGCCGAGGTGCTGAATGGCGCGCTAAAGACACTCGCGCGAATCAGACCGATATTAATGGTCGAAGTTACTCAGCGGCACTCGGTAGTAACGAATATTCTGTTGGAACACAATTACAGGCTCTTTACCCCGGCCGGCGCCCCAATTGACGTTTCAGAACATCCGGGCGACGATCCGGTTTCAGGCAACGTGTTCGCGTTCCCCGCAGAGAATCGGGACAGCCGGCTAAATGAAGCCTGATCGCATTTTGCTATCCGTCCCCCATATGGGCGGAGCTGAACAAACGTACGTCAGGGAGGCGTTCTCCTCCAACTGGCTGTCTACCGTTGGCCCTAACATTGCGGCCTTCGAACGGGACTTCGAGACGCGGTTCGGCTTGCCCGCTGTCGCGCTAAACAGCGGTACGGCGGCGATCCACCTCGGCCTGCGTCTGCTCGGCGTGGGCCCGGGCGACCAAGTCTTCTGCCCGGCTCTGACATTCGCGGCAAGCTGCAATCCGGTCCGCTACCTGGGAGCCGAGCCGGTATTCATCGATAGCGATTATGCGACATGGAACCTGGACCCCAACATTCTCGAAGACGCTTTTCGCGACCGGGCACGGCGTAATCTCCTGCCGCGGGCACTCGTAGTAGTGCACCTTTATGGACAGTGCGCCGATATGCATCCCATTTTGGCGCTATGCAATCGCTACGAAGTGCCGGTTCTTGAAGACGCCGCCGAAGCGCTCGGCGCTACTTATGGGAGTCAACCCGCGGGAACGCTGGGAGACATTGGCGCCTTCTCCTTCAACGGGAACAAGATCATCACGACAACGGGCGGCGGTATGCTCGCGTCGCGCAGTAACGGTTGGATCGCAAAGGCGTACTTCTGGGCGCTGCAGGCCCGCGATGCCGGTCTCGCCTACGAGCACTCCGAGCTTGGTTACAACTACCGCATGAGTAATGTCCTGGCTGGGATCGGCCGGGGCCAACTCGAGGTCCTCGATCGACGCGTTAAGGAGCGCCGCGCCATAGCGTTCCGATACCGCGACGCGTTTCTGGATCTTCCGGGTATCGCTCTCATGCCTCAAGCACGCTACGGACTGCATACGAACTGGCTTAGCTGTTTCTCAATCGGCGAAGATTTCGGTTGTTCGCGCGATGCTTTGATCGGAGCGCTAGACGAGAGGAACGTGGAATCGCGGCCGGTTTGGAAGCCGATGCACTTGCAGCGTCTTTACGCAGGCTGCGAACGCTACGGCGGAGAAGTGGCTGAGGACCTGTTTCGGCGGGGGATCTGTCTTCCAAGCTCGAGCAGCCTGACCGAGCAAGAACAGTCGCACGTCATCGACGCAGTGCGCAGAACCGTTGGCGCGGAGCCGCTTCACGAGATGTTCCAGGCGGAGCGCATGGCGGAAGCCGGGGCCTGAAACCATGGTGGCCGGAAAGAAAAGGAAAATGTTCGGGATACAGGCGTTGAACAGGCTCAAAGCGGTGCACCGTTTCGTTGTGTGGTCGACGCAAACCGGCATTTTCGCGCTCTCGGCAGTGGCGGCTTTTCTATTGCGCTTCGACTTCACCCTGCCACCCCAACACCTCCGCCACCTGCTTTATGCGCTTCCCGTTTGGATTGCCGTCAAGAGCGCCGTGTTCCACGTTGCAAATCTGGACCGGGGATGGTGGCGTTATGTATCGGTCCACGATCTGCTGCGGATTGGACTCGGCAACTTCACCGCTTCGGCCCTCAGCTGCATGGCGATTGTCTTCATCGCGCCGCCTGGATTTCCCAGATCGATTTACGCGCTCGATTTGATGACCTGTTTCCTGGGTACGGCCGGAATTCGCCTGATCGGGCGCGTGGCATCCGAAGCTAGCCGCGAAGTGCGAAAAGGCGCGGCAAACACCCTGATCTATGGCGCTGGCGACGCGGGTGTCACTTTGCTGCGGGAAATTCAGAACAACCGCAGATTACCGTATCGTGTCCTGGGATTTCTGGACGACCGGTTAGAGAAAAAAGGAGCGCGCATTCTGGGAGTACCCGTGATCGGCGGAGGAGATCACGCTGAGGCTTTCGTAACAAAGTACAAGATCAACGTCATTCTAATCGCGATCCCTTCCGCCACTGGCGCCGAGATGACCCGGATTTTGGAGCGATGCCACAAAGCCGGAGCGGAATGCAAGACCGTTCCTGGACTAGGCGAGGTGATGAAGGGGCGTGGGCTGGCCGGCCAAATTCGCGAGGTAGCGGTCGAAGATCTCCTGGACCGCACTCCGGTACGTCTGGAACAGGACCTGATCCACGGCACGCTGGAAGGTAAAGTTGTTCTGGTAACCGGAGCTGCCGGATCGATTGGCTCCGAACTGTGCCGCCAGATCGCCCGCTTCCACCCGGCGGGGATCGTGGGATTGGATATTGCCGAATCGCCACTGTTCGAAATCGATCGCGAAATGCGGCTGGCATTTCCAAAGACGCCTTTCTACCCCCAAATCGGCAGCATACAAAATCGCGCGCGTCTGGATGAAATCCTGCAGCGCTACTCGCCATCGGTGGTGTATCACGCCGCTGCGTACAAGCACGTCCCAATGATGGAAGCGCACGTTTTTGAAGCCATCGAAAACAACGTTTTCGGGACTTACAACGTGGCTGTGGCGGCGGCCGAGCACGGCGTCGAGGACTTCGTCCTGATCTCCTCGGATAAAGCGGTAAGGCCCACCAACATCATGGGCGCCACAAAGCGCGTGGCCGAACTGCTGCTCGTGGCTCTGCAAAACGGCAGGACGAAATACGTGGCCGTCCGCTTTGGAAACGTGCTCGGTTCGAACGGCAGCGTCATTCCCGTTTTCAAGAAGCAGATCGCAGCCGGTGGACCGGTGACCGTGACACACCCGGACATGCGGCGCTACTTCATGACCATCGCCGAAGCCTCGCAGCTTGTGTTGCAAGCCGCGGCCATCGGAGAGGGAGGCCAGATCTGCGTCCTGGACATGGGTGAGCCGGTTAAAATCGTCGATCTGGCCAGGAATCTGATTCTGCTGTCGGGGCTGAAGCCCGGCGAAGATATCGAGATTTCGTTCACCGGCATCCGCCCTGGCGAGAAGCTTTACGAAGAGCTGAGCACGCAGCTCGAAGACACGGTGCCCACGGCTCACGAGAAGATCCGCATCTTCATCGGCAACGGTATCTCAGAAGGCGACATAACTAGCTGGCTCGATGGCCTGCGCGAGATCTGCGACTCCCGCGACACGGGCCGTCTGATTGTCGCGTTGAAAGAGATGGTGCTGGACTACAGTCCGAGCGCTCATCTGCTAAGGCGTGTAATAGAAAGGATCTACGACAGTATGCCCCCCG
>JBEKUT010000036.1:0-26044 GCA_049514735.1 Bryobacteraceae bacterium | reverse complement strand
GCCGGTTGCTTCGCGCCATGATCCATCGCACTCGCTTCGAGGACTTTGGACAGACCCTGACGGGAAGGCTGGGTCCGTATCCGAAAGTGGTACACATGATGAAGTGAAGCCGCGCAGTACGGCCAAACGCGTTCGCAAGCGCGGCTGGTTGAAGATACTTCTACTCTGTCTTGCCGCGTTGGTGGTTACATTCTACGGTCTCTGCATCCTGACCATCGTCGCCCTTCGCTGGATTCATCCCCCCACTACCAGCGTCCAACTCGAGCGGCGTTTTCACTCCCACGGTCCGTACAAGAAGCAATACACATGGGTGCCGCTGCAGCGCATCTCGCCCGCATTGCAGCACGCCGTGATCGCGGCCGAGGATGCCCGCTTCTACCAACATCGCGGCTTCGATTGGGTGCAAGTGCAGAAGGTGATCGATCGGGATCTGGAGAAGGGCAAGTTCGGACGCGGCGCTTCCACCATCGACCAGCAGCTTGTGAAAAATCTGTTCCTCAGCACCTCGCGGTCGTTCGTGCGTAAAGGCGTGGAGTTCACGCTGGTTCCCGTGATGGAAACGGTACTTCCCAAGAACCGCATTCTGGAGTTGTATCTGAACGTGATTGAATGGGGACCCGGCGTCTATGGAGCCGAAGCGGCGTCGGAGTATTGGTACCACGTGCCCGCGTCGCAAATCGGACGCGATCAGGCCGCGCGTCTGGCCGCCATCATTCCGGCGCCGTCGAAGCGGCGTCCCGCGCTGATGAACGAGTATAGCGAAGACATCGAGACCCGCGTGCGCCAGATGGGTTGGTAACTAAAAAAACGTAGCGGCCCTTTGTTGGAACCGCTACGTTGTGCGAGTTTATGCGCTATCGAGCTTACTTATCGCCGTTTATGGCGATGGTAAGAACCTCCGCTCCCGGTGTGGATTGAGCCCACGGGGAAGTTGTTCCCCATATAACGTTGGATCCCCAAATCACGTTCGATCCCCAGATCACATTCGTTCCCCAAATCACGTTTGTGCCGCTAACATTCGATCCCCAGATCACGTTGGTGGCAAACGGTGAGCTGCTTCCCCAAATCACATTCGAGGCCGCGATGCCGTTCAATTGGACCTTGCCGGTCGTCGAATTGAACGATGCGGAGGGTGACGCCGCCGACCCCGTGGGCACGCTGGTATCGTTGTAAGCCGCCCACATATCTACCTGCCCCGCGCCGATGGTGAATATGTCCGCATTTTCGACGTAGGTCGCCGGCGCCGGAGTGGTGACCGCGATTGTCTGGGTGGCCGGGAAACCGCGCCACGCGGTGCGCATCAACTTGGCCTTCACCTGATCGGGCGTGAGAGCCGGATTGCCGTCGATAAGCATCGCGGCCGCGCCAGTAACGATCGGCGTGGCCATGCTGGTCCCAGACAAAGTAAAGAAGTAGGGAGAGTAGGCTGTGGAACCCGATGAATTATAAGCATCGGTCGGAATCTGATTGGTCGGATAAGATGTGACCAAGGCAGAGTTGGTAGATTGTGCGGAGACCACCTGATTGCCGGGCGCCACCAGGTCCGGTTTCACGATGTGATCGATCGCGGTGGGTCCCTTGGAGCTGTAAGTAGTAAGGGTGTCGCTTAAGCGGTTGTACAATCCTTGATCGTTACTCGCGCCGACGGTGATGACATAAGGATCGTTGCCTGGGGCCGTGATGGTCCCGTAGCCTTGGGTGCCCATGGAATTATCCCGTCCGTCGTTGCCGGCGGCAACCACGACCACAATACCCGCTTTCCAGGCGGCTTCTACGGCCTGGTCCAGCGCGTCGAGCTTATACGAAGTTGCGATGGGGCGTCCCAGCGAGAGGTTCATCACGCGGATGTTGTACTTGCTCTTGAGCGAGATGGCCGCGTCGATGCCGGCGATCACCTCGGCATCGGTTCCGCTGCCGGACGAATTGAGAACCTTGAGGTTAACGATATTGGCGTCCTGCACGATGCCTCCAAAACCTCTGGTGGGGGAGGTGAGCACCGTGGTCACGTTGTCCGTTCCGACAACGATGCCGGCGACGTGCGTTCCGTGCCCGTATTCGTCGTTGGTGTCGCCGCCGACGAAACTCTGGCTGTACACGATACGCGAGGAGTTGGAGTGCCAGAAATTGAAATTCGGATTTGTCGAGCTGATGCCGCTATCCAGAATCGCAACGCCGATGCCTTTCCCTAACTGGCGGTGGTTGGAAACGTAGAAAGTATTCAGAGGCCAGAAGTTGGCGGAACAGCTAGCGCGGTCGAGAGTGGCGTACACCTGCCGGTTGGGATTGATCGAAACCACGTCGGGGTTCGCTTCCAGATCCGCCAGCGCCTCTGGCGTCACGTCGTAGTGTGCCACCGGAATGTTCTCGAATGTTGCTCGTATGCGGCCATTGCGCTCGGTCACTCTCTTGTGCTGCTCGGCCGTGGGTTGCGTTCCGTATTGAACCAGCACTTCAACTGTTTCGCCTGGTTGCGGCCGCTTAATGTCGGCCGCAGCGGCTCCAAAAACTTGGATCCCACAGAGCAGCGCCATGCTGAAAACGACGGCCGTCCGTTGTAATAAGAAATTCTTGTTCATGCTCGTCTCTCGTTGTTGTCTCTGAAAATTCTTCATAGTCTTTCCTGGATCGCGACGGTTAGTTTTCACCATTGATAGCGATTGCAAGGGTTTCCGCCGCATCGTTCGTCGTGCTGCCCCATATTGCCGTGCTCCCCCAAATCGCAGTGCTGCCCATTATCGTGGTGCTGCCCCAGATCACCGTGCTGCCCCAGATCACCGTGTTGCCACTGACATTCGACCCCCAAATGGCCGTCGTGGCATATGGCGAAGAGCTGCCCCAGATGACTGTGGAGCCGAAAATGTTGTTGTTGTATTGCAGATAGACCGTATTGAATAAAATCATTGCCGACGGAGAGGCCGCCGAGAGCTTGGGGGCACTGGTGTAGTTGTAGGCCGCCCAAGCATCGATCAGCCCCGCGCCGATGGTGAAGATATCGTGGTTGGCGGTGTAAGTAGAGGTGGTGCCGTTCGGATTGGTCACTGTCGTGGACATGGTGGCCGGGAAACCGCGCCAGGCGGTCTTCATCAGGCGTGCCTTAATTTGATCGGGTGTGACCGCGGGATTCTGGTAAACCAACATGGCCGCGACACCCGCCACCAGCGGGGCCGCCATGCTGGTTCCGGATAGTGTCAGGTAGTAAGGCGAATAGGCCGTGGAACCGCCCGAAATGTAGGTATTTATCGGGATCTGATTCGACGGGTACTCGGTTGGCAATAACGCGCCAGGCGAGAGATAGGACACTATGCGATTGCCCGGCGCCACCAGGTCGGGCTTCACGATGTGATCGATGGAGGTGGGGCCTTTGGAACTGTAAGTGGCGATGACGCTGGAGGCGCGGTTGAAGCTGTTCAGATCGTTGGTGGCGCCGACCGTGATGACGTAAGGATCGTTTCCCGGCGCGGTAATAGTGCCGTAGCCTTGCGTGTTTTGCGAATCGTCGCGGCCGTTGTTCCCCGCCGCCACCACTACTACGATGCCCGCCTTCCAGGCCGCTTCCGCCGCCTGACATAACGGGTCGAACAAATAGGACACCGCCACGGGACGGCCCAGCGAAAGATTGATGACGCGGATGTTGTACTTGCTCTTGAGTGAAATAGCCGCGTCGATACCCGCGATCACGTTCGCGTCGGTGCCGCCGCCCGTGCCGTTGAGGACCTTGAGATTAATAATGTTGGCATCGATGGCAACACCGTAAAAGGACTCTATGACGTTTGGCGCGCCCGCGGTAACGTTGTCGGCGCCCGCCGCGATGCCTGCGACATGGGTGCCATGGCCGTACTCATCGTTGGTGTCGCCGCCCACGAAGGACTGGCTGTAGACGACGCGATTCGTAGAAGTAAACAAACGGTTGAAATTGGGGTGCGCGGCGTCCACGCCGCTATCGATAACGGCGATCCCGATTCCGGTGCCCATGGTGAGACCGGCGCCGTTGTAGTAGTTGGCAAGCACGTTGTAATCGGCGGTCATGGTGGCGTAAGCGTCGCTTGCGAACACCGGCCGGTTGGGGTTGATCGAAACGACGTTACGGTTGGCTTCGAGATCGGCTAACGCTTCCGGGGTGACATCGTAGTGCGCTACCGGTACATTTTCAAAGGCAGCCCTTAGCTTTCCCATGCGTTCCGTGACACGGCGGTGATCGTCCGCGGTGGGCTGCCGGGCGTATTGCACCAACACTTCCACCGTTTCTCCGCTCTTCGGGCGCTTGAGATCCGGAGCCGTCGCTCCGGAGAGCATCTGACTCACTAAAATGGTTAAAGCAATTAAGCTGGTCTTAAACATTAAGAACTTGTCTCCGATTGATTCTCTTCCTGAATTGCACGCCGGCGTCCAAACCGATGATGCCCGCATGTTATTGATTTAGATCAACTTGACTGTGGCAAGAGGGTAACGGCGCTGCGACAGACTGTCGCTAACGGTAGCGGCATGAAGGGATAAGATCCTGAAAACAAACGTGATGGCGGGTTTGGCCGGGGCCGGTCGCGCCATGGGGACATTCTGTCCCAGGACGCATGCCAGAAGGACGCCGCCAGCGCGAAAAGAGAGTACTTAACTACTAAAGTCTATGTGACAAAGTATCCTGCGCATGGATAAATAACGGCGTCTTTTCCGTGTGCCATAAAGTTTAGCTTCCACTCCGCCGATTACACGAAAAAGTGGGACTGTGGAGCGCCTGGCACCACCGCGGCGTCGTTCCGCTTACGAAAACGCAGCCCGGCAGTTAAGGCCGGCGCGAGATTCAAACGAACTAGGAAGCAGAGCGGCGTCAAAGTGTCAAAACTGGCAAGAGCGTACTGGATCACCATCATAATAACTGGCTTTTGTCTGTCGGCAGTGGTCCTGGCGGGATGGCGTCCGCAACCCAGCGCTTTCCCCCGTCTGCTCCTTTATATGGTGGCCGCGGTTTTGACCTCGGCCTTTAAGGTGCGCCTGCCCGGGATCTTCTCTACCCTGTCGATGAATTATGTCTTCATCATCGCGGGGTTGTTGGATCTGAATCTGGCGGGCGGAGTCTTGATCTCGATTGCCGGCGTCCTCGGTCAAAGCTTCTATAGGTGCAAACATAGGCCGAAGTGGGAGCACCTCGTCTTCAATATCGCGGCGGTCTCGTTATCGGTCTTAGCGGCCGGCTACTGTAAGAACCTCGGGTTTATCAAGCTCATCGACCATTTTGGTATTTGCTCGATGATCACTGCGTCGGTAGTCTACTTCGCCGTCAATTCTCTGGTCCTCTCCGGAATCATCGGATTAACAACCAGCCAGCCGGTTCTGGAAGTTTGGAAAGAGTCCTATTTATGGACCTTCCCGCAATACCTGGTTGGCGGCATCATTGCCACTTGCTTTCATATGATGATCGTGTCCATCGGATGGGCCGGCGTCTTATTCACTTTCCCCGTGATCTACCTGGTGTATCGGTCCTACGATATTTATCTCACCAGGGTGGACGAGCAGCAAAAGCACATTTCGGACATGGCGCAGCTTCACCTGCGCACCATCGAAGCCCTGGCTCTCGCCATCGACGCAAAGGACGATACTACGGCCGCCCACCTGCGCCGCGTGCAGGTGTATGCCTCCGAGGTCGGCAAGGAACTCGGTCTTACGAAGGTGGAAATGCAGGCCTTGGAGGCGGCCGCGCTGCTTCACGACATCGGCAAACTTGCGGTGCCGGAACACATCATCTCGAAGCCCGGCCGGCTGACTCAGGACGAGTTTGAGAAGATGAAAATTCACCCCATTGTCGGGGCTGAAATTCTGGAGCGGGTCAACTTTCCGTATCCCGTGGTTCCAATTGTCCGGGCTCACCATGAAAAGTTCGACGGCTCCGGTTACCCGGACGGTTTGAAAGGCGACCAGATTCCCATCGGTGCGCGAATCCTGTCGGTCGTCGATTGCCTGGATGCGCTCGCTTCCGACCGGCAGTACCGCAGCGCCATGCCGCTCGATGAGGCTATCAAAATCATCGTGGAGGAGTCCGGCAAAAGCTACGACCCGCAGGTGGTGAAGATCATGCACGCGCGCTACCGCGAACTGGAGACCAAGGCCAAAGCCGAGAGTGCCGATACCGCGGCGAGAATATCGTCCAATGTGAAAGTCGAACGCGGCGCCAGTCCAGCCACCGGTTTCGCTTCCGCTGAAGTCAGTTATGCCAAGAGCCCGTCGGCGGACAAGACTTTCAGCATGCGCATTTCCGACGCCCGCCGTGAATTTCAAATGCTGGTGGAAGTCGCCAACGATCTGGGCAGCTCGCTTAGCCTGGACGAGACACTGGCGCTCCTTGCCGTCCGTCTGGCCAAGAGCATCCCGCACGACGCAGTGGTCATCTGGATTCGCCATCAGGATGAACTGGTTCCACGCTACGTAAAGGGCGAGAGTTTCCGTCTGTTCTCCTCGCTGAGAATTCCCATTGGGCAGGGGTTATCGGGTTGGGTTGCGGAGAACCATCTCCCCATCGTCAACGGCAACCCGTCGGTAGAAAGCGGTTATCTGGCCGATCCGAAAAAGGTGACGGCGCTGCGTTCCGCTATAGCGGTGCCTTTGCAGGGCCGCGATCAGGTGGTCGGCGTGCTGACGCTTTACCAACTGCAAGGCGACGCGTTTACGCACGATCACCGTAGAATTCTCCTCAATATCAGCGCCAAAGCCGGCATCGTGGTGGAGAATGCGCTGAAGTTCGAGCACGTCCAGGATGAAGCACGCATGGACGAACTGACCGGGCTCCTGAATTCCCGGTCGCTCTTTGAGCAGCTCGAACAGCAGGTCGCGTCCTGCGCGGAGCGGAACGGCACTCTGGCTGTAATTGTGATGGATCTGGACGGCTTCAAGAAAGCCAACGACGAGCATGGACACCTGGCGGGCAATCGCGTGCTCCAATTTGTTGCGGCCGGGCTCAAGAAGAGTTGCCGCTCTCAGGATGTGGTCGCGCGCCTGGGTGGAGACGAGTTCGTGCTGATCTTATCGGAGCCGGGCGATTTTCTCGGAACCATAATGGAAAGGATCGCCGATGTAGGAGCCCGGGCCGGCGCCGAAATCGGCTGCAAACCGCCACTGGCCATGAGCGCCGGTTATGCCGTCTATCCGGACGATTCGACAGATGCGGAGAGCTTGCTCGAGAAAGCCGACGAGCGCATGTACGAAGCGAAGCGCCAACGCAAGTCGTACCGCGCCCCCGAAAATATCGTCATCTTTCCCAAAGGCGCCGCTAAAGAAGCCGATGCTCAGAGATCCAAGACTCACCAGGTCCGCGCGTAAACGAATTGCCTCCTCCGCAGAATCTATGGGTCGTTTATGTTGTGCTATGTCGAGAGCGCCCGCAGGTAGCCGACCGCTGGGCGGCCCTGCAAGTTGGAGCCTCGTCGCAAACGCCGCCGCCTTCGTACTTGGGTGACCGTAATAGCGGCAAATCGGCGAGCGTTGCGTGGGCAAACGGGCAAGGGTCGGCGTTCGTTCGTAAGTTGTGATTCCGCCTAATTAATTAAGACCGTCGAGGAACTCGCGGCGGGCTGTGCAGTGTACGATTGTGTTGGCGCGATAAATCCCTTGAGCGGGTTCGGTCACGGTGATCGAGCAGATCGCCGCTTCGCGCTCACCGATCCGCTCAACAATGTGTTTAAGGAAGCGCGCAACGTCGCGCGCGAAGCCATCGGGGATTGCGGATGTGCCGCGTGATTCAGTCTGGGGCAGTGCTCTCCCATATCCATCGATCACAGCGGACCCATAATCGACGAAAGCCATCCTAATCCGCGCTATATAACCCACGCGTCACGGCAATTTCCCCCATTCGCACCAGGGATTCCGCCGCAAGTTGCTGATAACACACTCGTAACAGGTGGTCCCGTGACTGCTTCCTGCTCCTCGCGTGGGGGTGGAATGAGTCCAGATGAAGCGTCGGCTATAAATCGAGTCCTGCGCCTGTTCGCAATCGCGGCATTCCTATCCGGCATTGCCGGTGCCCAGCAGACTCCGCCTCCGCCGCCCGCCGCTCCTAAGACACCCGCAGGGCCCGCGCTCAAACCCGGCTATGCCGGCTCCGACGCTTGCAAAGTCTGCCACGAAGAAATCTACAACAGCTTCGCAAAGTCGCCGCACTTTACCGTCGAGACCGACAAATCGCGCGGATGGGCTGCCCAATCCTGCGAGGCCTGCCACGGGCCTGGCGCCAAGCACGCCGATAGCGCCGACGCGAAAGACATTCGCCAGCCCGCGAAGTTACCTCCTCCCGAAGCCGACCAGGTTTGCCTCGCCTGCCACTTGAACAACACCACCAGCTTTGGACGCATCATGACGGGCCACGCCAAGGAAACCGTCGGTTGCCCGCAATGCCACGCCATCCACGGCACTGGCGGACGCAGGCTGGTTGAACGCAAGACCGCGGAGATCAATTCCCAGTGCGCCTCCTGCCATATCTCGATTTGGGCAGCGTTTCAGAAACCGTACAAGCATCGCCTGCCCGAAGGCGCGATGTCCTGTACCGATTGCCACAATCCCCACGCGGACAACATGCCCCAAAGCATGCGCGTTTCGTTCGGCAATGAGCCAACCTGCTTCCGCTGCCACAGCGATAAACGCGGACCCTTCGTCTTCGAGCATGCGCCAGTTCGATTAGAAGGCTGCGTGGCCTGTCACGAACCCCACGGCTCCGCCAATCCCCGGATGCTCACGCGCGCCCAGGTACGTTTCGTTTGCCTCGAATGCCACGCCAATACTAAACCTGGTCCGCCCCCCGCCAGTCCTCTGGCCTCTTTGGGTGGTACGAAGTTGAACAACATCGGGCAGACCCCTCCGTCGTTTCACAACCTGCTCCTACCGCAGTTTCAGAACTGTACGGTGTGCCACGTGAAAACGCACGGATCGTATGTGGATGGGAATTTACTGCGATGAAAACCCGATTCGTCTGCCTCCTGTTGATCGCCGGATGCTATTCCCTGCCCGCACAGGATCAGCCCAAACCTGCCGATCAAGCGCCGCCACCGCCGGCCCCGGCTGACCAGACCGCGGCCGCCACGCCCGCGCCGACGCCAGCGCCAACCGGGGACGAAAACTTCACCGGCGACATTGAATTCGGCTGGCGCATTATCCCGAACATCAGTGGCAGCTTCAACACCTATCGCAGCGTCGTGGATCTCGGCGAGGGCCCCAAGCTGTTCGGCGCGAACGCCACCATTCTTGATCCCAACGGCCACTGGTTCGACCGCATCGACCTTCACGTAACCTCGATCGGCGACGATCCCTATGAAACCGCGAAATTCGAAATTTCGCGCCGCAAGTTGTACCGGCTGACGGTGGATTGGCGCAACCTCGCCTACTTCAATTACCTCCCGTCTTATGCGAATCCCTTCGCGTCCAGCGGCTCCATGCTGGATGCGAACTCCTTCGACACGCGCATTCAGAACACGGACATCCGTCTCGAGCTTCTGCCGGGCACGCGCATCGTTCCCTACCTGGAATACGGCCGCAACAGCCAGAACGGCGTCGGCATCACCTCGTTTGTAGCATCCGAAAACAACTACGCGGTGGCCACGCAGTATAAAGATCGCACCGACAGTTATCGCGGCGGCGTGGATTTCAACTTCAGCAAGCTCCACGTGAACATCGAAGAAGGCGGGACCACCTTCAGAGACGACCAAGCCGCGTCCAACTCCGTGCCCAGCACCGGCGACTTTACCGGAACATTTCTAGGCCAGCAGCTATTGTTGAACAGCCTCTACGAGATTTACGGCATCCGTGGCGATTCCACCTACTCCAAGGTTTCATTCGGCGCGACGCCGGTCTCGTGGGCGACTATCTCCGGTCAATTCGTCTATGCGAAACCACGCGTCAACGTAAACTACTTCGAACAATCCAGCGGCAATTTCTATTACACGGAGTTGGCCGAGTTCTACAACACCGGTCAGGACATTATCACGGGAACCGCCAACATGCCGCATCCGTCGGCAAACCTGAACTTCGACATCCGGCCCTGGAAACGGATTCGCATCGTGGACTTCTGGATGACCGATCGCACGCATGACGCGGGATCGGATTTGCTCAGCGAAACCTTGCTGTTTCCAAACGTGACCCTGACGCCTCAGACCGCGGCCGCGTCCCGGCTCGCGGAAAACTACAGCCAGAACGAAATCGACGGCTACCTCGACCTGACTTCCCAAGTGACGATCCGCGTTGGCGAACGCTACGTCTGGGGCGACGCGACACTCACGGCGCCTTCCATTTTAGGATTCCCGTACGAGACCAATAACCTGCGCCAGAACGTCGGCATCTTCGGCGTCAGTTACCGGCTCCGGCAGAAAACCCGCATTAATGCAGATTACGAAGTCTCGTCGTCGAATGAAGCGTATTTCCGCACCAGCCTGCGCAACTTCTCGAAGTTCCACGTTCGAGCGAGCCACGATATCACTTCTTCGCTGCGACTGGGCGTCGATTATTCGCTCCTCACCAACAGCGATCCCGATCCGTCCATCAACTACAGCTATGCGAGCCACGCCGGATCGGTTTCGCTAAACTGGCTGCCCAAAGGCGGCAAGTGGTTCACTGCGCTCCTCGATTACACACGGTCGAGTGTGCAATCGAGCATACTGTACCTCGTCCCGCAAACGTTCACTCCCGACACGTCTCTCTATCATGAGAACGCGCACACCGGCACCGCTCTGATCGGCGTCAAATGGTTCACTGCCGGCGGATCGTTTTTCGTATCGTCGGGCAGCCGGCCCATCCAGTTCTACGAACCACTGGCGCGGGTTTCGGTTCCGGTTTACAAACATATCTACTGGAACGCGGAGTGGCGTTACTACGGCTTCGCCGACACGTTCTATCAATATCAGGGATTCCGCAGCAATCAGCTCATGACCAGTCTGCGTCTGGTACGCTAATTCGGAGTGGGCCGGGAATCGAAGTGCAAGCTGGATCTCAGCGGACATTCTTACGAGGGTAAAGCGCTTCTTGAAACCTCGGAGATCATTTTCCGCGGCAAAAAGCGGCTGAAGATCGCCTTTAAGGACATGACCCGCGTCGAAGCGGCGGATGGCTGTCTGACAATCGCGTCTCCCGAAGGCGACGCCACGTTTCATCTCGGCGCCGCGGCCGAGAAGTGGGCCGCTAAGATTCTCAATCCGCCCACGCGCCTCGACAAGCTGGGCGTCAGAGAGGGCACACGGATTCGTTGGGTCGGAACCGCGGACAAAGAGTTTCAAAACGACGCCAAAACAAAAGGCGCGTCGTTTGTGCGCACCAAGCCCGACCTGACGTTCCTGGCGGCCGAAGGCCCCGCTGATTTAAAAAAGATCGACAACCCTCCCGTCTGGATCGTTTTTCCGAAAGGCGTCAAACAGATCAGAGAAGGCGAGGTGCTGGCCGCCGGCCGCGCCGCGGGTCTCGTCGATATCAAAGTCGCGAGCTTTTCCCCGACTCACACAGCGCTCAAATTTGTCAGTGCCCGCGCGGATAGCTCCCCAAAACGCGGATGAAGTCCGCCAGTTCCGCGATGTGCCCCAGAGCCTTCTGCACCACCGGATCTTCTTCCTTGCCCTCAAAATCGACATAGAAGAGATACTCCCACGGCTTGCCGCGCAACGGGCGCGATTCGATCTTCGTCAAGTTCAGGTCGCGTAGCGCAAACGCACTTAAGCCGCGAAACAACGCGCCGGGCGTGTTGCGCGTCGTGAAGACCAGAGAGGTCTTCCAAACCTTCACGGGCCGCTCCGGCGGAAGCACGCGCTGCTTGGCGTTTAAGAGGAAGAAACGCGTGAAGTTCTGACGGTCGTCTTCAATCGACTTGCGCAGAATCTTCGCCCCGTAGATCGTCGCTGCAACCGCCGAAGCGATCGCGCCCGCGTCCTTCAGTCCTTTTTCCATCACCATCTTGACGCTGCCGGCCGTGTCGTAGAAGGGAACTCTCTCGATCGACGGATTGCCGGTAAAGAAATCGAGGCACTGGTTGAGAGCCACGGGATGCGAATAGACGCGCCGGATGTCGCGGAAGCGCACGCCGGGAAGGGCCATCAAATTGTGCACGATTCGTACGTTCGTTTCCGCAACGATCCTTACATTGAAATTGAGAAGGTGATCGTAATTCTCGTGCACGGAGCCGGCCAGCGTGTTTTCGATCGGGAGCACGGAAGCGTCAGTTTCCCCTTTGTCCAGGGCCTTGAAGACCTCCTCAAAACGCTGGAACGGGACTACCGTGGGTGCATCGCCCAACAACTGCCGTACGGCCTCCTGACTGAAAGCGCCCAGTTCGCCCTGAAATCCGACTTTGATTTTCTTCATTTCTCCTGTCGTCCCCCATCCCAGCGCGGCGTTTGATCGTCGGGCAGGCCGAGCAGATCGAGGACACGGTCGACGCTATGGTCGACAAGATCTTCGATCGTCTTCGGCTTCGTGTAGAATCCAGGGATCGGCGGCGCGATGACCGCCCCCATCTCCGCAAGCGCGAGCATAGACCTCAAATGCCCCTGGTGAAATGGGCTTTCGCGCACCATGAGAATCAGCCTGCGCTTCTCCTTCAGGCAGACATCCGCGGCGCGCAAGAGCAGATTGGAACTCACGCCCGTAGCGATGGCGGACATACTATGGATGGAACATGGCGCCACTACCATGCCGCCGGTCAGAAACGAGCCGCTAGCGAGCACCGCGCCGATATCTTCGAGCGGATACCAATGGTCCGCGAGCGCCCTGAAGTCCGCGGCGCTTTTCCCCATCTCGAGGTAAGCCGTCCGTTCGGCCGAGCGGGTCAAGATTAAATGCGACTCCACATCCCGTTTGAGCTGTATTTTTTGGAGCAATCGCCAGCCGTATATGGAGCCGCTGGCCCCGGAGATGCCCACCACAATTCTCATAAAGCGCAGAAAGCACGTATCATAGACTTTGTAATCTCAAAAACCGCATTCGAGCACATGTCATGTTCTGAAAACCGAACAAACTTGTTAGAATGCAAGTATTGTTTTGGTCTGATAGGCCTCTTCCAGGCACAGATATATGCGATCATCCACCCACGGCCGAGACGGCCGTCCTTTCTCATCGTGTCACCCGGCTGCGCGGACAGCATCATAGCATGGATGATGCGGGACAGAAGCTGCGCCGTGTCCGTGAACGACTGAATCTGCGCGTTCGCGATGTGGAGCAGGCGAGCCAGCGCATTGCCGAGAAATATCAGAACCTGGAGTTTGTGGTCCTGATCAACCGTATTTCCGAGATAGAAAATAAGAGCCTCGTGCCCAGCGTTTACAAGCTGTATTCGCTCTGCGCGATCTACCGGCTCGATTTCACGGAAGTGCTGGAGTGGTATGGCGTGGATTTGGCCGCGCTGCCGGCAGACTCGATGTTTGTGGACGTGTCGCGCACGCATGCGGTCGGTTTTCAGGCTCCCCAACACGGAGAAATCAGCGTTCCGCTGGCGCTCGATCCGGGACTCGATCTGCGGCGCACAACGTACGTGAGCCGCATGATCCAGCGCTGGGGCAAATTGCCTCTCATGTTCCTTTCCGGACTCGATCCGAAAAATCATCGTTATGGATTCATCGGAACCGACGATTGGTTTATGTACCCGTTGCTCCAACCCGGCTCCTTCGTAATCATCGATGAGTTGCGCCGGAAAGTGCAGAATGACGGGTGGACGAACGAGTTCGACAGACCCATCTATTTTCTCGAGCATCGCGATGGATACTTATGCGGCTGGTGCAGCCAGAGGGACGAAAAGCTGATTCTCATGCCGCATCCAGCGTCGGGTGAAGATCCCATCGTTTTTTCGGCGAACTCGGATATCGATGTGATCGGCCAGGTGGTGGGAGTCGCTATGCGTCTCGATCAGGGCCGGCGGCGCCGTACTCGTTCTTGAGCAAGGCGATCAAAGCTTCAATGTCGGCATTGTATAAACGCCGTTCCACGGTCTTCGCGGAAGCGGGAATAAACGTACGATAGTTCTTCAACGAAAGCCAGTTCTCAACGATCGCCTGGCGGTCCTCCCGCAGCGAAGCAAGGTAGAGATCGAGGTCCGCCTTCTGCTGTTCCAAATTATAGGCAAGCCATTCATGGAACGCTTGGATATGGCTCTTGCGCAGCGCCCGGTTCGCTTCGTCGGCCCCAAAAAGAAGCGCCAACCCATGATGTTCGTATTTCCCGGTGATCGGGCTGCGCAAAGAGGTAAGGTAATATAACTTCCCGAACGTGCTCGGGATCTGCGAGAGCGTGTTTCGCCACAAGTCGGCGGACGCCGTTCGTTCCAGCCGGTTGATGTCCTGATTCCTCACCGGTTCCTTTCTAGGCATCATACAACAACCGGACGCCAAACTCTTATTTGTTCTGTTTTCCGAAACGGTCCTAAGGCTTTCACCCTCACCACCTCTAAGGTTTTAACCTGGGTTTCTTAAGTCCACAGAAACCGATAAAGACCCAAAGGAGACTCTCATGAAAAGGCTTGTTTACATCGTTGTTCTGGCGCTCGGATTGATGGCCGTAGCCGCAGCGGATGGTCCCTGGCCACCGGACTGTTCCCCGAATTGCGTCCCTCCCAAAGGCAACTAAGATAACCATACGTAATCGTGACGCGGCAAGCGCGGGTGTTACACTCGATAAACCTGGAGTTTGTTGACATCCACCGATGCGCCTGCCGCTCCACGAATACCTTCTCGCGCTGCTAGGTACTACTGCGCTCACCTTCCTGATAGCACGGCTTCTCACCTCCGGTTTGGCACGGATCTACAAATACTTCTTCGTTTACCTTTTAGTAGACTTCCTGCAAACCGCAGAACCGTTCATCATCCCGTTCAGCCGTCAGCGATTCTACCTTTACATTTTCGTCGCGCTGGAATGCGTGATGGCCTGCTTGTACGCCTTGATCGTTCTGGAACTGTATTCGGTATTACTGCGCGATCTCAAGGGCATCGCGAAGATCGCTCAACGGTACACGATTGGAGCGGTCGTTTTTTCCGTCGTCGTGGCACTGCTATTCCGTTCGATATTGCCGACGCCGGCGACTCTTATCCGGCAGCTCTGGTATTTTGAGACCCCGATCGTGGTGAGCCTCCTGCTCTTCATCCTGCTGATCGCGGCGTTTCTTTTGTACTATCCAGTCCCGTTGTATCGTAATGCCCTGATCTATTCCGCCGGGTACGTCGTTTATTTCGTGGCAAAAGCCGCTCTCCTGTTTCTCCACAATATGCGGGCTAACGATTTATCGCGGATTTGCAGCACCGCCGCCATGTCGATTTCCACCGCCTGCATTGTGTTCTGGGCCATCTTCCTAAATCGCGCGGGGGAGACGCGCACCGTCGCCGTTGGAAACTCCTGGAGCACCGAAGCCACCCAGGAGCAGGTCTTGCGGCGTTTGCACGAACTGAACGATAGCCTCCTACGCACGCGCGGCAAGTAACCGCCCTTTCACCTCTGAAATTTTAACTCCCAAACAATTAAATCGGTAAGCATTTGCATTTCGCCACAAATTCAGATATTCTATCGTAACAATCGCGATTGCGTTTGGATTCAGCGACAGGGAGGCGTTAGGCAATGGCTTCAACGATCTTTTTGATTTGCGGGTTTGCATTGGCGGTCTTCGGCCTTTTGTTCCTGGCTTTAGCGCGGCGTCATCGCGGCGTGTCCGATCCCGCCGCGGATCCATTGGATTGGTGGGAAAGTTTTTCGGCCGCCACCTATGCGCCCATGGTCAGATTGCTCGATAATCGCGACTATACGTTTCTCGCGTCGCAAAAAGGATACCAGCCCGCCATTTCCCGGCGGCTTCGCCGCCAGCGTATCGGCGTCTTTCAAAGCTATCTGGGCGGCATGATCCGCGATTTCGAGCGATTGATGAAAGTGGCTCGCGTAATCGCCGTCGTTGCCCACGAAGATCAAACCCATTTCGCCGCGATATGGTCGGGCCTGCGCTGGCGCTTCTATGCCTCGGTGATCGCCGTTGAGGCGCGCGTGGCGCTGCATTGGCTCGGTATCGCGGTGGTGGTAAATGCGAGCGAACCGCTCGCGACGCTCCAGCGCCTCGAGACTCGCACGCAGCGGCTCATCCCGACGGCATAGCGGCGGCTACAACTTTCGCAGCATCTCGCGGGCTTCTTTCCATCCCGTGAACTCGCGCTCGGCCGCCTTGAACTCGGGCGTGTGGACACATCGCCGCGCTCCCCGATGCTCCACCGGGAATCGCAGGTGCAGCATCTCGTGAAAGAGGACGAATTCAAGAGCGAGCTTTGGAACCCGGTCGGCGTCAAAGACCTTGCTGATGATGATGGCGTTGTGCGACGGATCGAAGTGCCCCAGCAGGGTGCGTGAGGCGCGGCGGCTCCAGCCGAGTAGGGGCCGCGCCATCAAACCGTGAAAATAGCGGAAATTCAAGTCTTCGAACAAAGCATCGAGATCGTAATGGACGCCCTTGCCGCCCGACACAAACTTGCGGCCGCGTGTTTGCCGCACCAGGTGCAGACTGCGCCGCATATCTTTGCGATTCAAATAGCGGCGATAGCGGTCGTTGTATTCCTTCGGTACCGGCTTCCGCAGCAACTTTGAGATCAGAATATGGGCTAGCGATTCGAGGATCGGCGCGGGCGCGCCGTGGAGCACGTCCGTGATCCTGACGAAGATGCGCTCGCCCTCCCAGCGAATAAAACTGTTGGCGTTTGCAAATTCGCAGAACTGAATCTCGATGGCCGGCTGCTTCGTCCGCGGCCGCCACTCCGTGAAAACCCGCAGGAAGGTTTCCTCGGGCGTTTCGAAAAGCACCGCCGATGGAAGCAGCATTTCTATATTCTATGTCCCACGTCCTCCTGTTGACACTCTATAGGTGGTCCTATAGAATGTCTACAGGATGGCGGACAACCAGACGAATCTCCTGCAAGGCACGCTGGATCTTTTGATCCTGAAAGCTCTGGCGCTCCAGGAGATGCACGGTCTAGGTATTTCGCGGCGCATCGAGCAGATTACCAAAGGAACGTTCCTGGTCAAGCCAGGGTCTTTATTTCCGGCCTTGCATCGGATGGAACAATCGGGATGGCTGGCCGCTTCCTGGGGCGGTTCGGAGAACAATCGCCGCGCCAAGTTCTACAAGTTGACCAAGGCTGGACGGCGTCAGCTCGATACGGAAAAGGAGCAGTGGGAGCGCATCGCGCTCGCGATGGCCAGCGCTCTCGAAGCGACCTAGCGGACCCCGCGATACACTTGGGGTGCATGGGAAGGCAGATACGCGCCGGCACTGTCGCCGCACTGATTGTCATTGCGCTTCTGGCGCTGCTCTGGCGCAGTGAACGCCGTCCGCAATTCGATCCCAACGCGGTTCTCATGCGTGTCCAGCAGCTCAACCAGCTCGCAACCGTCAAATACACAATTCAGAAAATCGTGGGTTTGAAAGACGACAAATTCCCGGTAGGATCGGAATCCATTCTGCTGATCATGCAGGCAAACGTCGAGGGAGGGATCGATCTGTCGAGCATGCACAACGGCGACGTCTCGGTGCAGCCGGATGGAGGCGTGATCGTACGGCTGCCGGAACCCAGGATTCTCAATATTTCCATCGACGAGAAAGAAACCAAGGTGTGGGACCGTCAAAAGACCTGGTGGACGCCCTGGATTCCCTACAGCCTCGACCTGGAGCAGCGTGCGCGGCTGGCAGGTTTGGAAACCGTGAAGAAAACGGCCCTCGATATGGGAATCCTGGATCAGGCGGAGCGCAACGCCGAAACATCCATACGAGGCCTGCTGTGGCTCGCAGGAGTCAAATCGGTGCGAATCGTGCCTTGGAAGGCGACCTGAGAATCACTCCCCACCACACGCCAAACCGCCACACAAGCCAAAAACGAGCGGCGTTATTGAACTGCGATCGTGACGCCGCTCTGGCTGTTGACGCTTCCGAAAGAGACGACCAGCGGCTGGCTGCCTGGAGAAAGCCCATTGGGCACGACGGCGTTGATTTGCAAGGCGCCCGAGACCAGTCCAGGGGCCTCCCCGTAGAACGTCACCGTGGCCGGCTGTTCCCCAATGGTAACGGCCGGTGGGACAAGGGGCTGAGGCGTCAATGGCCCGCTGGACGATGTGTTCACAGCGGTGACTTTTCCAGTCACGCCGGCTGGCAGAGTCTGCCCCTCGCCGGTCATATAGATCACAATGGTGCTACCCGCCGCCGCCGGATTCGCCGGTCCGTTCACGCCTCCCGAAGCATTCAATACCGCTGCCTGGCCGGCGCCACTTGCCAGCGCGGTGAAGATGCCAGGAGCCGCTGGCGTAACGCTCAACGGGTACGCGCTGGATGTCTGGTCCGCGAAGCTAACCTGCAACGAGACGTTCGTCTGCGAGGAGACTTCGTAGGGTACAACGCAGTTGATCTGAGACGCGCCAACATAAATCAGCGGTGCGAGGTAGCCGTTGAAAGAAACTGAGACATCCCCGAGCGAGGTGGCGACGTTTCCATTGGAATCGAGCGCGAGGCCCAATCCGCCGGCGGGCCCCAGGCCCGTTCCACCAATGGTGACGATTTCGCCGGGCGAAACCGCGCCGGGCGCGTAGCTGGCCGCGTTTACGATGCCCCCGATCGTCGGCGTTGGAATTCCAGTCACGGTGAGCGTCACCGCGACAGTGGTGGTGGAATTTACGGCGATGGTTCCTGTATAAACGCCTGCCTTCAGCGGTTCGGGCGATACGGAAACCGCCAGGGCCGCGGGAGTTGTTCCGCTGCTCGGCGCGACGGACAGCCAGTTGCCAGTACTCGACGCTGTGGCGTTGAATGGAACCGCCGCAGTGGAGGAGGTCACCTGTATGTTCTGCGATGGAGGGATCGCAGTGCCGCGCTGCCAAGCGAAGCTCAGGGTGCTGGGGCTCGCGGAAATGGATGGACCCGCGGTGACGGTAAGCGTCACCGGAATCGTCGCGGCGGGGGGCAACTCGGTGCCGCTGACTCTTTCATAGATGAGGATTTGACTGGTGTAAATGCCGGGAGACAATCCGACGGGAGTAACCGTTGCCACCACTGTGCTGGGCGTGTTGCTGTCTATTGGAGAGACTGAGAGCCACGAATTGATTCCGTTCATGACCGCGGCAATTGGCGCCGGGACATTCCGGCTAGCCGTCACCTGAAAGGACGCTGGTGCGGGGACGCTGCCTCCTTCCCGATAGGAAAAGTTTAAAGATGACGGGGCGCTGATGGTGGGCCCTGCTGTGACCATGTAGATCACCGGGACAATTGTTTGGGGATAGGCTTGACTCGTTGGAGCGATAATGATCTGCCCGCCCCCACCTGGTGACAAGTCGAGCGCGGCCGGGGGGACAGAGACAACAATGGTGGCGGGCGTCGTGCCGCTGGTGGGCGCGAGGGAGATTTGGCCCAAATAAGTGGAGAGATTAAAGGCGGCTGGGGCGTTGTCAGCCGTTGTGATCTGAATCGTCTGCGAGGCCGGCGCCGGCCCAAATAATGGGAACGTGAAGGTCAACGACGCTGGGCTGGAGATCAGCGGTGCGTGCATTACGGTCAACGATACGGGAACGGTGAGCGGTGCCCCGCCGGCGGGCGTGAGCACCACGCTCCCGCTGTAATTGCCTGCCGCCAGATTGGCGGCAGAGACCGCTACTGAGAGATTTTGGGGAGTGGCGCTGGATGGAGTCGAAACCGACAGCCATCCGCCGGTTGCTGCAGCGGCGGTTGCGGTGAAAGAAACAGCCAAGCCGCTCTGCTCGCTGACTTCGAGCGATTGAGGAAACAACGACATACCGGTCCCAGGCTGATAAGTAAAGCTGAGAGCGGTGGGGCTTGCGACTAACACCGGCGTATTCGTCACCGTCAGTGTCACAGGGATCGTCACCACGGAACCGCCGGATGGAGTAATTGTGACCGTTCCGCTGTAGACGCCGGCGGCGAGCCCGGTCGGCGTCGCTACGACTTTGAGGTTCTGCGGAGTCGTGAAACTGGTTCCGTCGGGCGCCGGATCTCCCGAAGTGTCCGTGACCGTGAGCCAGTTTCCGCCGCTTGGCGAGGTCACGGATTTTGCCACCGTGAAGGGAATCGTGTAAGGTCCTGCCGCGCTGCGGAAGTTGATAGCGATTGGCGAAGGAACGGCGCCTCCGGTGGTGTAACCGAAGCTCACCGTGCTCGGATTCGCCGTCACATTGCCGGTCGTAGGAGCGGCTATGTTGAACGTCACCGATACTGTTTGTGTAACCGTGCCTGCTGTAATGCCGATGAGCGCGCTGTACGTGCCGACTGCGGATATGGTCGCGGGATTTACGGTCACCGTGATTACTTGATTGGTTGTCAAACTGCCCGACGGCGAAATGGACAACCATGCACCGCTGTCTCCCGGAGGAAACGTAATGGCGATGGTCGTCGTGAATGCGGTGGGGCTCGCGGAAGAGACCGTGAAGGTTTGGGATGGCGGCGAAGGTCCACCCGCCACGCCCGCGAAAGCGAGCGATGCCGGGCTCAGGGTGACCGCGGGGGTGACGGCAGCGGAAAGTACCACTAAGCCGATTTTATTTGCGTAGTTCTCTGTGAACCACACGTTGCCATCGGGCCCTGCCGCGATCCCCGTCGGCAAAGAATTAGGGTAGGGAATCGGGATTTGCGTTGCTACTCCGCTCGTCGTGATTCTCACCACGGCGCCGCTTGGGTATTGTGCCAGGAACCAGAGGTTGTTGTCGGGACCGCGCGCGATGCCCGTGAAGCCGTATCCAACCGAGGCCGACCCGTATTGGCCGGCGTTGTTATAGATTCCCGGCGTTATTTTATAAACCTCCGAACCCCCGGTCGCCCATATGTTGCCATCCGGGCCTGTTGTGACCGACACCGGAGACGAGAGAAAACCCGCGACCGAGAAGGCTCCGTCTGTTGTCACTACACCCAGTTGCTCCGATAGGTTCGGTGCGAACCACAGATTTCCATCTGGGCCCGACGTGATACTCTTCGCGAAGTCGCACGAATAATTGGGTAAATTGCACGGGTACTCGGTGATCGCCCCGCTGGTCGTAATTTTCCCGATATTTAACGCGCCCCACTCGGTGAACCAGATATTCGCGTCGGGACCCGCCGTGATCCCATAAGGAGTCGCGCCCGGCGTGGGAATTGGATATTCAGTGATAACTCCGCTGGGTGTAATTCTGCCGATCTTATCGTCTTGCGATTCGGCGAACCAAAGATTTCCGTCGGGCCCCAAAGTGATACCCGTGGGAACAGCCGTGGGAGTGAGCGTGTATTCCGTAACGACCCCGGCCGGAGTGATCTTGCCAATTTTGGAAGTCCCATACTCGGTGAACCACAGGTTGCCGTCAGGGCCGGCGGTGATGCCATATGGTTCCGAGAATGGTGTTGGAATGGAATACTCAATGATCGTAGGGGCTCCGGTATCGGCGGGCCGTGGAGACTGCGCCATGGCTTTTTGCGCTGCCATTCCATAAAAAATCACCAAAATAGTCCAAGTCTTTTGCATCTTTGGGTCCAATAATTATCGTACCCAAAAACGCGTTAAATCACTCCCCCTGCACTGCCTCATACGCTTCATCCGGCCTTGGCCGCAGATTATGATTCTGATTCAGAGTCCGCGCGCAGCAATTCCAACGCAAAATCGCGTCGTCATTCGCCGCCGGCCTCGATCGTTCCGCCTCTTCATACAACTCCATCGCCCGCCGCAGCCCATCGTAAGCCGTGAACGCCGAATTCGGCGACCCCTGCCGCAACTGCGCCCGCGCCGTCCGCTCCCAAATGATGCCGCCATAATAGGCCTTCTCATACGAGCCTTCCATGCGCCGCAGCACGTCCCGCGCCCGCGATGTCGCGCCGCCATGCCCGAACTGATCCGTGATGGCCAGCAGCAGCGTGATCAAAGCCTGCCGATTGTTCGCATCCACCGCGAGCACATCGTGACAGATGCTCTCCGCCTGCGCGGGCTCATTCAAGAGCCGATAGCGCTGCGCCTTTTCGAGCGCCTCCGGAATCGCCTCCCGCGAAATGGGCTTCAATTCAAAATCCACTCGTCACCTCCCTGATCTACTCGGATCGGAACATGCGAAACAGCTTCGCCACGGGATCGAAATAACGGTCGACCACGCGCTCTTTCAGCGGAATAATCGCGTTGTCCGTGATCGTAATACTCTCCGGACATACTTTCGTGCAGCACTTCGTAATGTTGCAATACCCGATGCCGTGTTCCTTCCGCAGATCCGGAACACGATCCTCCGCATCCAGCGGATTCATCTCCAGCGCGGCCACATAAACCAGGAATCGTGGACCGATAAATTGGTCGTGCATGTGATGCTCCCGCAGCACGTGGCAAACATCCTGGCACAAAAAACATTCGATGCACTTACGAAACTCCTGCACACGGTCCGCATCTGCCTGCGACATCCGCCACGTCCCATCGGGGGCGTCTGGTTTGCGCGGCTTGAATTTCTTGATGCGTTTCTTCACTTCAAAATTCCACGACACGTCCGTCACCAGATCGCGCACCAGCGGAAACGCCTTCATCGGTTGCACCGTGATGGGCTGATCCAGCGGCAGCGTATTCAGCCGCGTCATGCACATCAGCTTCGGCATCCCATTGATCTCAGCCGAGCACGACCCGCACTTCCCAGCCTTGCAATTCCAGCGCACCGCGAGATCGTTGGCCTGCTCCGCCTGGATCTGGTGCACCGCGTCCAGCACCACCATGCCCGACGTCACCGGATTCGTATAATCGCGAAACGCCCCGCCCGTCTTATCGCCCCGCCAGATCCGAAAAGTCGCCGTCGCGCTCATTGCATTTCCTCGATAATTTGTTTCAACTCCGGAGCGAGAGGAACCAGCGGCTCACGCGATATCTGCATGCTTCCGTCGCGCCCCTTCCGCACAATAATGTTGAACGTCCCGTACGCCTCGTCTTTCAAAGGATAATCGTCGCGGAAATGCGCCCCGCGGCTCTCCTTCCGTTCATATCCCGCGAGCGCGATCGCTTCCGAAACAGTCAGCAGGTGGGTCAAATCCATCGCCGTGTGCCACCCCGGATTGTATTCGCGATTTCCCGGCACGCCAACTTTCTCCGCGCGCTTCCACAATTGATGAATGCCATCGAGCGCCCGTTCCATCTCCGCGGCCGTCCTGACAATCCCCACCAGATCCTGCATCATGTCTTGAAGCGCATACTGGATCTGATAAGGGCCCTCGCCATTCGTGTTGCGCTCGAACACCGCGAGCGCCTTCCGCGCGGCCTCCTCCACCTGCTCCGTATTCACGCTGCCCGCCGAGTGGTCCTTCGCAAATCGCGCGGCATACTCGCCTGCCCTTTTCCCAAACACCAGAAGGTCCGACAACGAATTCCCGCCCAGCCGATTCGCCCCATGCAAACCGGCCGCGCACTCGCCCGCCGCAAACAGCCCCGGCACATCGGACATTTGTGTATCGCCATTCACGCGGACGCCACCCATCATGTAATGCGTCGTCGGTCCCACTTCCATCGGCTCTTTCGTAATATCGATATCGCCGAGCTGTTTGAACTGATGATACATGCTGGGCAGTTTACGTTTTATATGTTCCGCTGCATGCGGGATCTTTTCTGCGATCCACGCAATGTCGAGAAACACGCCGCCATGCGGGCTCCCGCGGCCTTCCTTCACTTCACGCACGATGCATCGCGCCACGTGATCGCGAGTCAGCAGCTCCGGCGGACGCCGCGCAGTCTTGTCGCCCTGCGTGTAGCGCCAACCCTCCTCTGGATTATCGGCCGTCTGGCTGCGATAGTTCTTGGGAATATCGTCGAACATAAATCGCGTGCCCTTCGAGTTTTTCAACACGCCGCCCTCACCGCGCACGCCCTCAGTAACTAAAATCCCGCGCACGCTCGGAGGCCAAATCATCCCCGTCGGATGGAACTGCACAAACTCCATATCCATCAGAGACGCGCCCGCATGATACGCGAGCGAGTGCCCATCGCCCGTGTATTCCCAACTGTTGCTCGTAATTTTGAACGCCCGTCCGATGCCGCCCGTCGCCAGCACCACCGCCTTCGCGCGAAACAGCTTGAATCGTCCGCGCTCGCGATCGTATCCAAACGCCCCCACCACACGATCCCCATCCTTGAGCAGCGTGAGAATCGTGAACTCCATGTAGACATCGATGCCTTGATGGATGCCATGATCCTGCAGCGTGCGGATCATCTCCAATCCCGTGCGATCGCCGACGTGCGCCAGCCGTGGATATTTGTGTCCGCCAAAATTACGCTGCAGAATGCGGCCATCCGGAGTGCGATCGAACACCGCGCCCCACGCCTCCAGCTCCCGCACCCGAGCCGGCGCTTCCTGCGCATGCAACTCCGCCATGCGTGGATTATTCATATATTGGCCGCCGCGCATGGTGTCCGCAAAATGGACGCGCCAGTTATCTCGCTCATCGACGTTGCCCATCGCCGCCGCGACGCCGCCCTCGGCCATTACTGTATGCGCCTTGCCCAGCAGCGATTTCGTCACCACCCCAACCGATACGCCCGCCGCCGACGCCTCAATCGCCGCCCTGAGTCCCGCGCCGCCCGCGCCGATGATGAGAACATCGTGCTGGTGCGTCTGGTATTCCGTCATTAAAACATTCTCCAATCTGTCCAGACGCCCATCGAGCACATCCGCACATACAGATCGGAGAAGGCAACCCAAAACAGGCTGAGCCACGCAAAAACCATGTGCCGCCGATTGAGACAGCTCACGCAATCATAAGCGGTCTTGCGAAGCGGATGCCCCGCGAGACGATCGGAAATCCCGCCGATCAGATGACGCAGCGAATGGCAGCTAAAGGTGTAGCAGCCGAGAAGGATCACGTTGATCAGCAGCACCAGCGATCCCACGCGCACCGTGAATCCGCCCGGAAATCCAAAGAACCCACGCCACGCATCGTGCGCCAGCAGTCCGATAAAGATAATTCCGATATACAAAAAATAGCGGTGAATGTTTTGGAGGATCAGCGGGAAGCTGCGCTCTCCGAGATATTTCTTGCGCGGCTCGCCAACCGTGCACGACGGAGGATCAGCCCAGAACGCCTTGTAATAAGCGCCGCGATAGTAATAGCACGTGACGCGAAATCCGCCCGGAGCCCACAGAATCAGCATCGCCGCCGTCACCCAAGCCGGCAGCCACGTAGGACGCGCGCCAAACCACGAATCGTTGGGATCGCCCACTAGCTCCGGCGAATAGAACGGCGACAGATATGGACCGAATCGATAGTGAGCGCCCTGCATCCCCGCCCAGGTCGCATAAACGATAAACGCGGACAATGCGAGAAAGGTCAGCAGAGGCTGCACCCACCATAGATCCCGCCGCGCGGTCTTACCGAATCCACCGCGCTCCACCATGACGTCGAACGAGGACATAATTCCCGAATTATAACGTTAGCCGCGAGCGCGTCCATTCCGAGCCGTGACCGGCAGGGTTTGTGAAACAATCGGCCCCGGCGCTCCGTAACCGTCGCGGCTCTGCAACTCCGTCCAACCTCCTGAGAGTGTTACTGAGCCGCGCGCATCAGCGAGCGTAAAGAACGCCGATAAATTCACAGGCCCGTGAGGAATCGGGCCTCGCGCCTACGCGTAAATCCCCGGAGCCTCATGCCCCGCCCTCTCCACATACTCCGCATACGACCCCGGAAACACCAGCGGCTCTCGATCCGTCCCGCTCTCCCCACCCAACTCCAACACCCGCGACCCCAGCCCGCGCAGAAACGTACGGTCATGCGACACGAAAATCATGGCGCCCTCAAAATTCTTCAGAGCCGCCACCAACATCTGCTTCGTCTCCAGATCCAAATGATTCGTCGGCTCATCGAGCACCAGAAAATTCGGCGGATTATAAAGCATCCGAGCCATCGCCAGCCGCGATTTCTCCCCGCCCGACAGCGAGCGAATGCGCTTGTCCACCTCGTCGCCGGAAAACTGAAACGCGCCCGCCAGAGTGCGCAGCGATCCCAGCCCATCGGCGGGAAAATCGCGTTGCAACTGCTCGATCACGCTCAGATCCGCATCCAAAACATCCAGCGATTGCTGGGCAAAATATCCCATCGTCAAACTCG
>JBEKUT010000035.1:0-26270 GCA_049514735.1 Bryobacteraceae bacterium | reverse complement strand
CACAACCTTCGGTGAAAACCCGTTTCCAAATGTCACCAGAGATTCCAACGAATCGATCATGGAGTGGACCAACCTGATTACTCTCACTCCCAAAGATCGTTTATCTGTCGGCGGCCTGATAAACCGCATCGAAGGCACGGAGCTCTACACGGCCACCGAACCCGCCACTTTGACCGCCCAGGGCAGACGCCTCGGAAGCGCCGTATACGCTCAGATCGACCATCAGTTGTCTGAGGATCTGAAACTGATCGCCGGCTTCCAGACCAACAAGATCGGCGCCATCCCACTTAATACAGTTCCGAGAGGAGGTGCAGTCTGGACGCCGTCGCCCTGGGCCAGCGTCAAAGCGCTTTACAGCCAGGCGTTTCGCGCCCCGAGCCTGGACGAAAATTTGTTGAACAACCCTGGGCTGGCCGGCAACCCCAATTTGAAGCCGGAAACCGTCGCGACATTTGACTTTGGAGTATTTTTTGAGAACAATCGAGCGCAGGGGGGCATTGACTATTTTCATAGCACATTCTATAACAACATCGTAAACTTGCCGGGACCGACCCGCGCTGTCTACTTCAATCTCGGTCAACTCACGTTCAATGGATTTGAAATCGAGGGTAAGTACTATCTCAAAAAGGAGTTCTTCCTACAGGGCTCGACCCTCTACCAAGTCAACGTGGATCAAACGGGAAAGACTGGTGTCTCTCCCATTCCGACGATTGGATTTAAGGCCGGCGTGAGCTATGAGAACAGCCACAAATTGATTATCGGTCTGTTTGATGTGTCCGATGGACCCTTCGACGGTTACACCGCCGCTAATCCCTTGCAGGGGTGGCATCACATTCTCAACGCAAATGTCCGCTATGACCTTTCAAGGTATTTCCCGTTTGGCGAGCGAACCGGCGTTGCGGCCGTGCTGCATGCCAACAACCTGACAAACCAAGCGATCTGGCTGCCGAGCGGATTCAGCAGCGTAGACACCGTTCCAGTTCAGCAAGGCAGGGTCATCTTCGCTGGCTTGGAGTTTTCCGTAGGGAAGAATTAGCCGCGATTCAGCGGCTAAAAATCGCCTTCGAGGAGTTCCAGAAACGTGCCGTCCGGGTCCTTGAAACAAACGATGGTAACTTCGGTCCCCGGCAATTTCTTAGGTTCCGATAGGAACTTGATACCCTTGGCTTTGAGGTCCTCGTACACCTTCCAGATGCCATGGGTCTTCAAGCAGACCCGTGCGACGCCAGTGTTATTGAGAGCGGGATATGTCTGTCCCTGAGGCGGAGGATCCACGAATTCGAGAAGATCGATACGCATCGCCGTTTCGCTGTCGCCGATCCGCAGGTGAACGCCTTTCAGGTCCGCCACCGGCAGGCCGAAAGCGTCCGCCATTTCCTGGCTCTTCATTCCGGAGCGAAAATCCAGAATTACTTTAAAGCCGAGCAACTCATAGAACGGCAAAGTTCGGCTGAGATCCGTGCAGTTGATATTAAAATGAAAAACACGCTCGATGCTAGGCTCCAAATCGCTCCTCCATCCTGTCGGTCCAGAACACACCCGTGGGATCCATCTCGCGCCGCAAGGCATCGAATTTTTGCCAATTCGGATAGGCGCCCCTCAGATCCGCGGGATCGAGATAAATGAGCTTGCCCAAATGCGGACGGCCGCCATGCCGCAGCATCAACCGCTCCACGCGAGTGACCATATCGCGCACGTGGAGAGGCGTGCCTTGCGTCACGTTGTGATAGATTCCGCATTGGATACAATCTTCGTCGGCGGCTCTCAACCAGGCAGTCTCGGGTTTTACTTTCTTGAGCCACACCGGCGCCGGAAGATATAAGCCGTTCGCAACTTCCTTCTCGAGATCGGCCATGGCGGCTTCGAAACGACGAACCGGAACGGCCCACTCGGCTCCAGCGATCAAACCGAGGGCCTTAAACGACATCAGCACTTCATGGACTGGTCCGACAATTCCACCATCTGGAAAAAAGACCTCCATCGCGTACCTGCTGCGTGCGGGGAAGGTCCACGGATGAAGATTAGCGATCTCGTTGATGGTGCCGATGTACTTCGCGATGAAGTCGACCGTGGCGGTTTCCGGGAGTGTGAAAGACGGCGCGGGTTTCTCCCCCGAGTTCGGGATGATATCCACACGATCCATAACCGACGAGTCGGTATGGACGAACCACAGCAAGTAAGACATCTCGCCTTCTGTCAGAAAGCGTTTCCAATCCTTTGTCGGAATGCGTGTGCGAGTGAGTTTCACGTAGTAAGTGTCAACCACCCGCAGAGTAACCGTCGCAAGAATCCCCAGCATGCCCAGTGACAGCCGCACGGCATCCAGACGCTCATCGTCTTCGCCGATTTCTACGACGTCCCCGTTTGCAGTCACAAGACGGCATCCAATCATGCTTGAGGAAATACTCGGCGGGCCGCTTCCATGACTTCCCGTGCTGAGCGCCCCCGCAAGTGTCACCCAACCCGGCGCTGGGGCGGTATCTAGCGCCAGTCCCTTTGCAAAAAGCGCCTTATGCAAATCGTCGAGCGTAATTCCGACTCCGACGGTTACGGTGTGCGCCACCGGATCGATGTCAATAATCTCGTTGATGTGATTCGTAGTTAGCATCACATCCGGCGAATACCACAACGAGTTCCAAGAGGTCCGTAGTGCGACTGCGCGCAATTTCTTCTGCTGGGACTGGCAGTAGCGCACGACCGCGCTTATATCCGATTCGTTGCGGGGGGCGAATATTTCGCCTTCCCCGCCGAAATCGGTAAAACCCGCCCAATCGGCTAAACGAATTTGCTCCTTGGGAACTTCTTCGGTGAGCTTAGGACCTGTCATTATTTAATGCGCTCCCGCATCCACGTTCTGCGCGGCAATATACAGCCTTTCGGTCAACATCGCCAGCGGCTAAGAAGCGGATGCGGTCTCCTGTTTAGATTTCGCTTCGATCTCCCGGATGAAAGTCTCCATGAACTTATCCGTAACACCCGGGTGCTTGCCCGAAATCAGGTTTCCGTCCACAACCAGATCCGCGGTGGCGTCGCCATCGAAGATCACTTCCCCTCCGGCGTTCTCAACGTCACATACGATGTTGTGGGCGCAGGTGACCTTTTTTCCGCGCAGCAGATCCGAGTCCGCGCAGAACAGCCACAAGCTGTGACAAATGGTCCCCAGCTTCACGTCCGGATTGTCATTGGCTTTGCGCAGGAACACAACCGCGGGCGCTTGGTTCTTTTGTCCTTTTTTCGGATTCGCCTGGTAGCGCAGCCGGTCGGTGGCATACGCTCCGATCGCGATGATACCTTTATAGTCGCTGGGATCGACGTCGTCGACTTCGGTCTTTACGATGACATGTTCCTCAACGATTCCGTTGTCGGGATTGCTGCCAAACTCCAGTTGCGGATTGCCCCACAGGTGTGAAATGTATTCAACCTCGTAGCCTTGGGTGGGGAAGTACTCGTTAAACTTTCGATACTCGGTTTGATCGAAGTGATCCTCTATGAGAACGCCGATCTTACCTTTCATTGGTACGGTTGCCATACTGCTGTTCCTTTCTCGAATACTCTAGGCGTGCGCGTGCGCACGGGAAAAATGGGATTGAGCCCGCGGCGATTTGCCAATCAGGCGTTTGCGGCCTTGGTAATTAAAGCGACCAGGTCGGCTGGCGCGAAAACATCGCGGTAGAAGGTCAACTGCTCACTCTTGAAGTAACATGCTCCGCGATGGCCGCGCCGCGCCCAGCAGACCATGCCTTTTGCGATCGTCTCGTTTGTCTCCAGGTCCATGCAAGCCCATTCGAAGTGGACGAACTCGCTGTGAAACATAACGATCGGCCAAGTCATGCTCACACCGGGCTGGGCAATTAAGGCCCACCAGTGTTGCTCACGCGGCATCTGCTCTTTGATTCCGTAATACGGACCATCCTGGCAAAAGTACACCAGATCGTCGCGGTATTCGGCGGTCAGAAGATCGCCGCGGCCCTGCCGCAAAGCCTCGCAGTGCGTGGGCCACCAAGCTTTGTTCTCGGCTTCAACCTGCTCCGCGGTATAATCCGGGCCGATTGCGGGCAGAGTCTTCTCTTTCAGCGCGATGTATTTTTCAGCATCCGCTATGAGCTTCTTCGCCAGATCCGGAGCGACTCTCTGGGGCTTCGAATAATCGGCTGAAAGGTCCTTATAGTAATTTACTCGTTTGCGCATATTGAGTTTTCACCAGGTTGCCGCTGCGGTAGATTTTAGGCCGGGGATGCGGGAGTCAGTCCCCGCTGCCCGAAGCCGCTGTCTGCTTCGCTTTAATTTCGTTGAGCCTTCCAAAGGCGCCCGCCGTTTTGTTGAATCCGGCATAGGCGGACATGAAAAGAAGAAGTTCTTCGATTTCGCCGTAGGTCGCGCCTTGCTTGAGAGCCATATTCACGTGCGCCTCAAACGGTGTCCCAGGTCCGGACTCGTTCGCATTGGCGACATCCACGGCGATCGTGATGAAGGCCTTCGTACGCTGGTCGATGAGGGGCAATCCCCATACCTCGCCGGCGACGCGAATACACATTTCCCCCCATCTCGGGTTGATCGACTTTAGCCCTTCCTGGAGCTCCGGGTCCCCCAGAACGGCGTTTTCTTTTAGACTTACTCCTGCCACACTATACCTCGCTTATAAATGATTATCCGGCTTGTGAGTGAGCCGCTCTGCCTAACATCAGAGAAGTGATGTCGTCCCTTAGCTGATTGGTTGCGCCAATATCCGCGATCAAAGCCGCGACCGTGGAGCTGCGCTGTCCTGCAAGAGTCATAGCGCCGTTGTACACGAAAGTATAGGCGCTCCGCTCCGGAAACACGCAAATCTGCTTCACGTATTTCTCTTGGTTCGCCGTCGCCGCGGCATATTCCGCCGACGCGAAAAACGTTTCCATTTCCAGCCGTCCGCTGAAAGCGATCTCAAATGCTCCCTGGTAATTTTCCTCGGCCGGCTCGCTGTGAGCTACCCCCGCGGCATCGGGACGGGAAGCGTCCACTTCCTCGAACAGATGCATCCGGAATTTCAGCGCCAAAGAACTCTTCGCAACGGCGGGAGCGAACGTGTCTGTCATGTACCGCCGGAAGTCAGCCACGCTGACGCCATCGGCCTTCTTCACCATGGCGTGCATCTTGGGCAGGCCAAGGGACCCATTCGGCTCGCCCAGCGGAATCCCATCCACATAAGTCTTGGAGTTTCCAGGATTGGTGTTGTATCCGATCGCTTTGCGGAACAGGTTGTGCTCGTCGTCCATCAGGATTCCGGCAGCTTGAAACCAAGTGTTGCGGTCGTCGACGGAGCGGAAGCTCAACTCCGCGATTCCGTCGAACTGATTCTCATCCGTTGTCGCGTAGTGGATGCCGGGCCCTTCCGGCCACATGCCGCCCTCGTTGTGCGCGACGTGAAGCTGCCAATACTGATGCTGACCGGGCAGCCGAGCGCAAACGGGGCCATGTACGTTGCGCCAATAATCGTCGAAAAGCTCCAGCGAGATTCCACGCCGCTTCCAGAGCAGAACGTAGAAAACAACGCTCCCGGCTTGGTCTCTCGTCGAATAGTCAGTGGTTCGCATGGCTTGGCTCTAAAGATACTACTCGCGTCGGAACTCCGTCAAGAGGCAATCGCGCGAACGGCGCCGTAGTCACCATTACTCCATTCCGAGCCGTGACCGGCAGGGAGCGGCCGCCCCACTCATACATATTCTTCCGGGCAGCGGTCACTGTCCACCTCGGCCCAAATATTTCATTACCAGCATCGTAATGTCGTCGCTTTGGTGCGCTTCTCCCACAAACGCATGCAAGTCTTCGAGCATCGTCTTGATAATCTTCTCGCTCGACGGAGATTGCCCGGTCTTTAAGAGCGTAGTCTCGATAGCTTCCGCTCCGAAGAGATGCCGGTCCATGTTCATGGCTTCGGTCACGCCGTCGGTGTAGAGTATAAAGGCTTCTCCGGGATTCAGTTGGATGGTGCCGCTCGTAAACTCGTGACCCGGCATGAAGCCCAGCACGACGCCTCCGATCTTTTCCACCTTTACCACCTCGCCCGATGGTGTCAGGATAAAGGGAAGCTCGTGTCCAGCATCCGAGTAATCGATATGGCCGGTGCGCAAATCGAGAATTCCGGCAAACGCCGTAACGAACATTTGCTGCGGATTGCTCTCGCAAAGGAATTGATTGACGCGGCCCATAGTGAGCGCAATCGACTCCGGCGAAGCCATCGCGGAGATCTTGAACGCAGTGCGCGCCATCGCCATAAAGAGCGCCGCTGGAATTCCTTTGTCCGAGACATCCCCGATAATGAAACAAATTCTATCGTTATCCAGAGGAAAAAAGTCATACAAATCGCCGCCGACATCGAGCGCCGGAATAATTGTGGCGTAAATATCGATTTCCTTGAACTCCGGAAGGGCTGGAAAGTCTCTCGGCACCAGGCCCATTTGTATTTCTTTAGCGAGTTCCAGATATTTAGCGACAATTTGCGACTGCAGGTAAGCCTCAACCATCTCAGCGCGTTCCAGGGCAATACTGAGATGCACGCATATCGCGTCTAAGAATTGTTCGTCTTCGCGGGTGAAAGCCCCGCCGCCCTTTTTGTTCAAGACCTGCACCACACCGATCAGGCGATTGGCCTGATTGAGAATGGGAGTGGCGAGGATGGATTTTGTTCGAAATCCCGAGGATTTGTCGAACGCCGGATTAAAGCGGCTATCGTTATAGGCGTCCGGAATATTAATGGTTTGCCGGGTTTGCGCCGTGGTGCCCGCGATACCCATTCCAAAGCGGACACGAATCTCCTGCTTCACCATTCCCTCGGCGATCCGGCTCACCAGCTCATCGGGTTTCTTACGGTCGACCAGGAACAAAGTGCTGCGGTCCGCCTGCATCGCCGACGTGACTTCCGCGACGATGAGCTTCAGCAGTGGATCGAGCTGAATCTCGTGGCCCAGCGATTTCGAGATTCGTAGCAGAATTTCAAGCTTGCGATGCTCGTCCGACACATCCTGCGCCGGCGCGGGCTTGACTGTCTCGGGCGGCGGCTTCAACCGCACCACAAATTTGTGGACATTGCCCTTGTCAGTGGATTCGTATTGCAGGTCGTCGACCCCATCCTTGGCCAGCATAATTCCCAGGCCGCCGATAGGCCGGTCCGAGAGTTCTTTAAATAGCCCCTCATCGTCGGGCTCCTGATGCAGGTGCGGATCGTAGGTCTTGCCGTGGTCGCTCAGCTGGATCACCAGGCTGTCGTCCAGCGTGGTTGCCGCCACCGATATGTCGCCTTGAAGGCCCGCCTCCTCATACCCGTGGACGATCACGTTGGTGGCGATCTCGTCCACGGCGAGCAGCAAATTATATGTCTCGGTGTGCCCCACGCCGGCCGAAGCCGCGGCTTCCTTGACATAGTCTCGAATTGGACTGAGTGCGTCCAGATTACCTGGGAACGTTACAGCATCCATCGCGAATTTACTCGATTCCCAGCGTGGGGAAAAGTCTCCTGGGGTTTCTCAATTAAGCGCTGGCCGGTTCGGTGTCGGTAACATACACGCCATCGAAAAAGCCGGTTTTGTGCAGCGTATCCACGATGGCGGGCTGCGGCTTCACCAGATAGATTTTCAAGGTTGGCAGCTTCTGCTTCGCGAATATGAGAATTCGAAGTCCGGCCGAAGCCATGAAGGAAAGATGCTCCACCTGCAGGACCAATTGAGCGGGTTTGCCGCTCAGCACTTGATCCACCTCCGTACGGAGGGCTGGCGCAGTGCTGCCGTCTAACTCACCTGTAAGTGCGATTCGCGCGGTGTTTCCGTCCACTGACGATACGATGTCTAATGCCATAATAATTTTTCTCCCTTGTCAAAGCGTTTGTTACGCGACGAGAACCATGATCGATCTTCCGCCGACGATAATTTCGCCGGAGTCAACTCGGGGACCACCCTCTCCATCGTAAATATCTGCGGGCGAGGGCATTGAGGTGTTGATTGCAACCCTCCAGCTTTTTCCTTCGGGCGGCGGGGGTGTTTGGAACGGCAGCCCATCCCAGAACATGTTGATCGCAACGTAGATGTCGCTGTCTAGCGGGGTGGCGTGTTTCCCGCATAGCAGAACTCCCAGGCATCTGCCTCCCCAATCCGGCTGCCAGACTTGGGTGCCGTGGAAACTGATGTCGGGTCGGCCGCTTCCCACCACATCGCGATGCTCGAAGAATTTGTCTCCGCGCAGCACCGGGTGAGCGTGCCGGAACGCCAGCAGCTTGCTGAAGAAGCGGAGGAGACCTTGTTCCTTCTTCACTTCATCCCAGTCCAGCCAGCTCAGTTCGTTGTCATGACAATAGCTATTGTTGTTGCCGCTCTGAGTGTGGCCGACCTCGTCTCCCATAAGCAACATGGGAACACCACGGCTGAGAAAGAGGATGGCCGCGGCGTTTCTTATCTGCCGCTCGCGCAACGCGATCACGGCTGGGTCGGTGCTCGGACCTTCCCAACCGCAATTCCAACTGTTGTTATCGTTGGCCCCGTCGTTGTTATTCTCGCCATTGGCCTCATTGTGCTTGCCGTTATAAGAGACCATGTCGCGCAGAGTGAACCCATCGTGACAGGTGACGAAGTTGAGGCTGGCGGTCGGTCCGCGATACCAATATAGATCCGGCGAGCCTTGGAGTCTCTGCGAGATCTCACCCAGCATTCCTTCTTCGCCCTTGATGAGTTTTCGGAGCGAATCGCGATACTTGCCGTTCCACTCCGCCCAGCGTCCGTAAGCGGGGAACGACCCAACCTGATACAGCCCGCCCGCGTCCCATGCTTCCGCCACCAGTTTGCACTTGCTGAGCACCGGATCATACGCAAGCGATTCCAGCAGCGGAGGATTTGGAAGCGGCGCTCCAAATTGATCGCGTCCGAGAATGGAAGCGAGATCGAAACGGAAGCCATCAATGTGATACTCCGCCGCCCAGTAACGCAGGCAATCGAGCACCATGTTGCGGACCACCGGATGGTTGCAATTTAGCGTATTGCCGCAGCCGGAGAAATTGTAGTAATAACCTTCCGGAGTCAGGATATAGTACGTTTTATTGTCGATGCCGCGATAGGAAATGTACGGACCGCGCTGGTCGCCTTCGGCGGTGTGATTGAAGACCACGTCCAGCATCACTTCGATCCCGGCGCGATGCAGTTCCTTGATGAGAGTCTTTAACTCATCCACCTGCATGCCCAGGCCGCCGGTGGCCGCGTATCCGGCCTTCGGCGCAAAGAAACCGACGGTGCTGTAGCCCCAATAATTGAGCAGCAGTTCGCCCGTCTCAGGGTGCAGACGGTTGTTCTCCCATTCGTCAAACTCGTAAATCGGGAGTAACTCCAGACAGTTGATGCCGAGCGACTTTAGATAGGGAATCTTTTCCTTAAGCCCGGCGAAAGTGCCCGGAGCGGATACTCCGGAAGTGGGAGACGCCGTAAAACCGCGGACGTGCGCCTCGTAGATGGTCAAGTCCTTAGTCTTGATCTCGAGGGGCGTGTCACCCTCCCAGTCAAAATCGTCGAACGCGAGGCGGGCGCGATGCTGATAGATGTCGTTCCAATCCGGCTTTTCCCGCCAGATGTCGCGCCCCCCGAGCACTTTCGCGTAAGGATCGCCCACGATTTTGGACTTATCGAAGCGGTGTCCTTTCTGCTCATCCCAAGGTCCGGAGAAGCGATAGCCGTATTCCAGATCTTCGTAATCGAGATCGAACACGATCATGGAATAGACATCGCCGATACGGAATTCGCGGGGGAACTCAATCTCGGCGAAGGGCTCCGGTTCGTGTTTGTGGAAGAGCACCAGCGAACAGGACTCGGCCGCGCTCGAAAAAACTGAAAAGTTCACGCCACTCGGAACTGTGGTTGCCCCGAAGGGGAGCGGACGGCCGCGCCGGTAACGGATGCCACTCTTTTCGTCCGTGTGAGTGGGATAAAAATCAATGCGCTCTTCCATTGCTGAAGTCATTCGAGGTGTGGTGCTCATTTAATTCTCGTGCTAGTCATTCTCTTCGTCTTTATGAAAGCGCCGTTACCGCCTCGGCCTCCGAACCAGCCAAGGTAAAGAAGTTCAGGAAGCCGGTGTGAGACATCACTGTACGGATGTCGTCGGAGACGCCCAGGAGCACGAGCTTGCCTTTTCTCGCGGAAAGCTCGCGGTAAAGCAACAGCAACAGCCGCAAGCCGGCGCTCGAAAGGTAATCGACTTTGGTGAGATCGAGAATCATTTTAGAGTTCGCGGCCAGAAACGGGCGCAACTGCTCCCGTACTTCGGGAGCAGTCTTGCCGTCCAGACTACCGTCCAGCCGCGCCGTTCCAATACCGTTTTGTTCCGATGTTTCGAGGTTCATAAATCACCTCACTTGCCGCTGAGCCATTGCGTCGGTGAGATCTTCACTTTCACGGTCTGACGCTTGTCGGTTTGCGGCAGCTTTACGGTCAGGCCGCTGGCGTCGAAGTCGCTATAAGGCTCTCCGTCGATCCAGCACGCTTCAATGTGGATGCTGCCCTTCGGCAGAATGTCGGGTGAGACGCGCAGTATGTTGTTGGGGAACCCGCCGGGATACGGCTTGAAATAGAATTCCATCGGCTGGCGCGTAATGAGCAGATTCGTATAGACCGCGGAAAGGAAACACAGTTCCATGGAGTGATAGGAACTCATGGAATGGCTGCCCTTGAAACGCTCCGTGCCGAGCAGGTAGGGCAGGCCGTTCGCGAGAACGTTGAAATACACGCCGCCGTCGTCGTGATCCAGGAAGAAGGCGTTATAGAACGCCGCGGACTCGCGCGCCATGCGGAGATAATACTCGTCGTGCAGAATGCCGTGCAGGATCATGTAAGCGAGAATGGCCTGTTCCTGCTGCCACCAGGCCTTGCGGTCGTGCCATGCGAAACGCGGATGCTTCCCGTCCGGTTTGTACACGCGATCCACCACATCGTACCAGCCGCCGCGTTGAGTATCGCTGCCCACTGCCGGCATCAATTCGGCGATCTTGCGCGCCAGATCGACATACTCGCCCTTGTGCTTCAAGGAATCCATGCGCATCAGGTTCCAGGCGATCTTCAGGTTGTGACCGACCACGGCGCGGTTCTGCTGCCAGCCCCAGCTTTGATCGTGGCTCCAGTCTTCGAAGAACTTTTCGTTGACGAAGGGGCTGTTCTCATAATCGGGGAAATACTTGGCGATGGTGTCGAAAGTGTATTCGAGGAATTCACCGTGAGCCGGATCTCCTGTGGCCAGGTACAGGTTCACCAGGTAAGCTGGCGCGTGATCGCCGACGGAGTTCCAGTTCTTGCGCGCGCGGTTGTGGGCGAGCGAGTCGGCCCGCGGGTTGAGATCGATCGGGTCGACGTGCGAGAAGTAACCGCCCTTTTCATTGTCCTTGTACTTCTCGAAAATCTTCATGGTCTTCTCGATGTCCCACATGATCTTCGGATCGCCCGTCAGGCGATAGGTCATCGTGGGGCCGGCGAGCGCGTAGATCTGCTCGTACATCGGGATCGAATAATAATCGTCGCCGAATTCCGACGTCAGCAGCTTGGTCTCTTTATCGCCTTCCACCTTGATGCCGTGATACCAGTAGACGATATCCTCGTCCTGATCGTAGAAGCGCATGTGATCGCGGAGGTATTGCGATCCCTTCTCGGAAGCTTCCAGAAAGGCCTCGTCCCCGGTCATCATATACGCCGTCGAGAGGCCGTAGATCATACGGCTGACGGTGTCGGTTTCCTGAAGGTAGTCGCCCTTCTTCGCCCCGGCGAGATGGAGCATGGTGCGGTAATTGCGGTAATCGATCGTGTCGGTGGGATGGTTGAATTGCCACTTCAGATACGATTTGCCGATCGACATCGACTGATTGATCCACCAGTCCGGCTCCTCGTGGCGATAGACGCCAGGGCCGCTGCCAGGGAAGACCATCCACTGCGCTTCGAACCGTCCGCTTTCACCCGCGGGATAGAAGGTTCCGTACGCGTAGACGAACTGGCGCGGAAGAGCCAACAACCGGAGCATATCGCCGGTTGCATCTTGATAGCCCTCCGTCAGGTTGTAAGCATACTTAGCAAAGGTATTCGAGTTCAGATATACGGAGAACTCGCGATCGTCTGAAGTTCGCAGCGTGAAACTGCTTTCGCGCGGGTTAAACGAGCTCACATAGCCGGCTATCGTGTCTGAGAAGGTGAAGTCAACGTTCATTCTAAAGTCCTTTCATACGGCGTGCAAATTCCGCCCGGCGCCAATCGTACTTCGCGCGAGGGTCTTAAATGATAAAAGCGTCACTCACTATGATCAAGGTGTGCCGGACAACGTCGCGATCGTGTCACGGCGGTTCGATTCTGATGAACCCCATGAACGTACCACGACTTTGCGGCTGAGTCAATTGTGGGGCGTTACGATGCCGTGACATCGTCGTTCAGGTAATACAATGATCGGGTAGCAACCGCCCATGCGCCTGCAGCTCGTCGAAATAGTCGCAATCCTCGCCGCGTTATCTGGCGCGCTGTGGCTTTTTGCGCCTGTATATCGCGCCCGGTTGCGCCCCAACTGGCTGCTGCTGGGCGCCTCCATAGCCCTCGGATTACTGCCCAGAGAACCGCATTGGGTCTCGGACCTCGCGGTGGCGCTGTCGGAAGTTGTTGCCGTTCACGTCGTAGCGATTCTCATTTTCCGCGTGGTGCTGCATCGCGCCGGCTGGCCGATCATTCTCACCGATGTGGCCATCGTAGGCGGCTATGCCGTCGTTCTTTTGAATCTGCTGATCCACGTGGGTGTCAACGTTTCTGGTGTGATCGCAACCTCGGCGCTGCTGGCCGGCATCGTGGGACTGGCGTTGCAGGAAGTGCTGGGCAATCTGATCGGTGGCGTGGCGGTCCACGCCGATGGCGCCATCCGCGAGGGTGTCTGGATCAGGACAGAACATGGAGTGGGACGCGTCACCAACGTCCGGCTGCGGCATACATCCATCGAAACCGCGGACAAAAACATCGTAATCATTCCGAACAGCTCGCTCACCAAGGGCGCCGTGACCATCATTTCCGAGCGGCAGCGCGTGGCGCTAAGGCTGCGGCTGGGCGCCGAGTATCGTCCCACGCGAGTGCTCCGCGTGGTCGAGGAAGCCTTGTCGTCGCCATTAATGGAAGTCCTCAACGAACCAACGCCGCGCTGTTTTGTCGCCGACATTCAGACCCAGCACATCGAATACCTCGTGCATGCCTGGGTGACCGCGCCGGGATTCGAAGAGGGGCCCATTTCGCGCGTGCTCGAGCGCCTCTATTTTGCCCTGGGGCGAGCCGGCATCCCGGTCGCCGACGTTCCCAACGCCATCGAATTGCGCCGGCAGCAAGCGGCCGCAGGTAAGCGGCCCGGTGAGTCCCCGGTGGAATTGATCCGGACCATTCCGATCTGGTCTTCGCTGACTGAGAACGAAGCATCCATCCTCGCAGCCCGTCTGAAATGTACCATCCATGGACCCGGCGAGCCCATCGTGCGGCAGGGTGACGAAGGATCGTCGATGTTCGTGCTCACGCGTGGCAGCGTCGACGTGACGCTCCGCGATGCGCAGGGGCATAGCGAACAGGTTGCAACCCTGCAGCCGGGAGGTTTTTTCGGCGAAATGTCGTTGATGACCGGAGAGAAGCGGACGGCAACGGTGACCGCGCTCGACGAGGTGGAATGCGTGGAACTCAACAAGGACGACGTCGCCGACATTCTGCTGGCACGCCCGGAACTGGCGCGAGAAATCTCCGCAATCCTCGATCGGCGGCGGGAAGAGTTGGAGTCCATAAGAGAAAAGCTCGATAACATGCCCCTGGCCTCGAAGCCGCAAGATCTCTTGAGCCGCATCCAACGCTACTTCACGCTCCGTTCCGAGCCGTGACCGGTAAGGAGCGGTCACCGCCTGTCCCAACATGATATAGTGAACCTGTTTTGCCTTCCTACCACGATCACGCCTAAGGGGACTTTCTATCAGCCACCCATTTCGTATCGAACTGAAGTTCTGGGGAGTGCGCGGTTCCATCCCAACGCCCCAATCTGAGTTTCTCCGTTTCGGAGGGAACACGAGTTGCGTCCAGGTACGCCTTTCCGATGGCGGCGTCCTGATCATTGACGGCGGCACCGGTCTGCGCAATCTCGGTTTGGAATTGATGCGGGAACCGCCTTCCAAAAACGTTCCCTTCAATGTCTTCATGACCCACTTTCATTGGGACCACATCCAGGGGATTCCATTTTTTGCTCCCCTCTATGTTGCCGCCAACACCGTCGTTTTTCATTCGTCGCACTCGAGCGGCGAGATCCGCGAGATTCTGGAAGGCCAGATGACGCATCCCTACTTTCCAGTTCCCTTCGAAATGTTGCCCGCCAGCCGCGAGTTTGTGAGCGTGCCGTCCGAAGGCGTCGCGTATGGGAATCTCAAAATTCTTCCCTTCCCTCTCAATCACCCGCAGGGCGCGACGGGATACCGCTTGGAATCCGAAGGCGCCGTTGTCGTACACGCCAGCGACCTCGAGCATGGAAACGCCGAACTGGATTCGGTGCTGCGCGAGTACGCACGCGACGCCGACGTTCTCATTTACGATTCGCAGTACACGCCGCGGGAATATGAAACGAAAAAGGGTTGGGGACACAGCACCTGGATGGAGGGAGTCCGCGTAGCGCGTGAAGCGAACGTGAAGCGCCTGGTTCTGTTTCATCACGACCCCGGCCACACCGACAGCTTTCTCGACACGCTGGTCGATGAAGCCCGCTCGCATTTTCCAAACACCGATGCCGCCACGGAAGGCTGGACAATTCGGGTCTGAGTTACACATGGCTTCGGAACGATCTATTTCCGGCCCGCGCCCGGCAGGAAGCGGTCGCCTGTGGGACCGTTACAGGCGCGCATATGGCCGATTCTTCAACGAAGTCGCATGTCCCTGCGGGCCACCAATGTTGATGAACAATTTCGACCCGTAACCGAGCCGTGACCGGCAGGGAGCGGTTGCCCCAATCACACGTGTTCTCCAGGGGGGCGGTCCTCCACGAGCCTCGGTCTTCACAACCGCGCGCAGGCAGCAAGCGGACATCCGCAAACTACTATGACGCTATGTTAGCGGTACAGAACCATCATGTCGCCGTCTCGCTCACACTGGCGACCCGTGCGGCAGCTTCACGAGCGGCAGTGTCATTGGAGACGCTCCCCTTGACGCCGGTCACCTCATAGAACTTCAGCGGTTTCGTTTTTCCACGAAGCACGGAATCCGGCATCAGGCGGCATTCGACGCGGTCTTTCACCGCTTCGTAGGTTGTCTCCGAGATCAGGATCATGGTCGAGAATTCTTTGTTCAACGTTTGCAATCGCGACGTAGTATTAACGCCGTCGCCGATCACGGTGTATTCGAGCCTCTTCTGAGATCCGATGTTCCCCACCACCACCTCTCCCGTGTGAATCCCGATGCCGATGCGGATTGCCGCCATGCCGGCCGCCGCCCGTTGCTCGTTCATTTTTGCGAGCGTCGCCTGCATTCGCAAGGCCGTGGAAACGGCGCGCCAGGGGTGATCGGGCTGCTCCGTAAAGGACCCGAAGACCGCCAACAGCCCGTCACCCAAGAACTTGTCCAGCACCCCGCCATATTCGAACACCGCGTCCACCATGCCGGAGAAATAAACGTTCAAGAACTTGACCACCTCTTCCGGCTGCATCTGCTCCGACATGGCCGTGAACCCGCGAATGTCGGAGATCAGCATGGTGACGCGCCGCGAATGCCCGCCGAGATTCACATGGCCCTTCAGAACCTCTTCCGAGACTTGGGTAGTAACGTAGCGTCCGAATATTTCCTTGATACGGTCGCGGTCGTTCAGGGCTCGCGCCATCTCGTTGAGAGCGGCGCCAAGCTGGCCGATTTCATCCTTTCCCATGTCCGCGGCCGCGGCCGTCAGATCGCCTTGTTTAACGCGTTCGATCATCCCCAACAATGCTTCGATGGGCCGATGTACGTAGCTTGAGATCTGCGTCCCCAGTAAAACCGCGACGACGGCCAGGATGGCGAATCCGCTGCAGAACTCCAGCAATAAAAGACGAATCGGCGCCTCCACTTCGGCGGCATCCATCTCCGCCACGACGATCAATGGAGAACGGTCGTGGGGCAACAACACCGGCCGGTATGCGAATAACCGCATGTCGCCGTTTTTCTTCGCCTCCTCCAATGGTGCGTTCTCCCGAGCGCCCGCGCGCACCCGCTTAACAGCCTCGTAGCGGGAAACATCTTCGTGAATGCGAGATTTATCGCGATGCGCCATGACGCGTCCGTCGTCGTTCACCACGATGACGGATCCCGTCTTTCCTATGGGGATTTTGTCCACCAGGGCGTTGAGATCGCGCTCGATATCGTAAGCGACGACAAACGTCTCCGGCGCATGTCCCGGGCGCAGCAACGGCGTCTTGATATCGATGACATACTCGTGGAATTCCTCATCGTAGCGGGGATGTATCCCGGCATCCGGATCGATACCCCCTTTGACGATTCGCGCTTCGAGAAAGTGTGGATTGAAGTGATGCAACTCGTGTCGCAGATCCCTGGAAATGTGCGGCGCGCCCGACTCGAGTTCGCGGTCCACTCTCCCGGCCAGAGCCTCGGCGGCGGGGCGAGCTTCCTCCTCGGCGTCCATGATAGAGGCGTTGACGGTCTCCTCCACCACCTCGGCGAGATTCTGCAAGTTAGCGTCGGTGTCTTTGTAGAGCGACTTGCGCGCGGAGTTGTAGCCCCAATATGAGATCAGAAAAGAGGCCCACACGGCGATGCTGATCAGACTGATGGAAAGCGTTAATCGGAACCCGCCCTTGAGATGTGAGAACCATCGCTTTCTTGCTGCGATGAGCAGCACGTTAAACCAGACAGCCGCGCCAATAAGGCTGATTAAGAAGCCAATCTCCATCCGATAGTTCTCCTCGCCGGTCTCGGACTGCCAGTGATGGGTACTTCAGCGCAGTATACCGCGCTGGCGCAGCCCCCACGATACTACGCGCGATGGCCTGCGCCACGTAGGGGAAACGTTACACAAAAATTCTTGACACGGCTTGCGGCCGGTACATAGAATGAAAAAGCTATACGCGTTAGGAGAATAACTGTGCCAGCCGTAAGGATGATAAAACCGAAGGACAGACGCATGATCGAGACGTCGGGGGACATCTGCTCGTTCATGGCGATCGGAGAAGAAACCGACAACACCTATGCTCTGATGGAATCCATCATCTCGCCGGGAGGCGGACCCCCGCCGCACATCCAGCATCGCAACGAAGAGGGATTTCTAATCGTCGAGGGCGAGATCGTGTTCACGCTGGATGGTAAAGAGTTACCTGTGGCTGTCGTGGGCGATTTCGTCAATGTTCCGAAGGGCGTAGTGCACACCTTCAAGAACAAAACGGACAAGCCGGCTCGCATCCTGGTGGTCATGTCGCCTTCTGTTGAAGAGTACTATCTGCTCGAAGTTGGCCACCCCATCACGGACATCAATGCACCGCTGCCGCCCACCACTCCCGCGGACGTCGAGAAGTACCTCACGGTTTGTGCGAAATACGGCATCGAGTATGTGTTCACGGAAGACCAGAAGTTCTATGAAGGCGGCACCAGCGTCGCCCAAACCGGCACCGACTAAGGCCCTCACAGCCGGATTGAATGAGTGACCAAGGCGTCGACGAAGTAAAAGTCGTGAGGCCTGGCGAGGGTGAGTGTATCTGGGTAACCGGAAATCATTACACCTTTCAGGCAGTCGGACAGGACACGGGTGGTGCGTACACGTTATTTGAAGGCGTCGTGCCCCCCGGCGCCGGTCCGCCCGCGCACTTTCATCGCCGCGAGGTGGAGGCCATCTACGTTCTGGATGGCGAACTGACGTTTTACGTCAACGGCCAGACCATTCCGCTGGGACCAGGATCGTTCATCCATATCCCGCGGCTCGTGGTGCATTCCTTCAAGAACCTCGGAACAAAAACGGCTCGTATGTTGGATATGGTGAGTCCGGCCGGAATGGAAGAGTTTCTTCGTGAGACCGGCCATCCGGTGACTGACCGGTCGGCCACTCCGGCTCCGGTAACCGCAGCGGATATCGCACAGGTCCGCTCGCTCGCTCCTAAGTATGGTATAGAGATTGTTTCGCGTCCCGCGGAGTGAGACGCGCGAAGATTTTAGATGGGAGAAAAATTCAATGCCCGATAGAATTCCAGGAAAGATGGCCGAAACGGTCATTCGTCTGTTTTCCAGAGGTGAGGCTTTCGATTCCGTAGGCTTCGCCGACTTCTTCACTGACACGCCGATGTACCACTTCGGCAATTACGATCCCTGCCTGACGAAACAGGCGATTATCGCGTCCACCGACGCGTTCTTTGGCTACGTGGCGGCGCTCTACCACGATGTTCGAAACCTCTGGGAAGTCGGCGACGCTGTGTTCGTCGAGATGGACGTGAAGTATTGGCGCAAAGACGGAAGTTCCGTCACCTTGCCCTGCGCCGACATCTTCCGCTTCGAAGGCGACAAGGTTTCGGAACTGCGCATCTACATGGATTCGGCGCCGATAGGCACGATGGCTCCGATTCCGGAGCTGGTTTCCGTTATGACCGTGGCGGAAGGCAAGAAGGTGACATCTCCCGGATACCTGCGGAAGTTTTTCGCGGAGCACCCCGAAGGTATCGAGAGAATCAAGAACGGCTACGCGCCTAAATGGTCCATCGCCGGACCGAAGTGGCCCGTCAAGGAAGCGAGCGCGGGCGCATCGTAGGCTGCGCCCACCAGCCGTCAAGCAAGATTGAACTCTCTCATTATTTGAGGGAGTTCAATTTCTTTTGGACCCTCTTCCGCGCAGCGCTATCGGGCGCCGCCGCAACGGCCTGCTGATACGCCGCCTTGGCTTCCGTGCCATGCCCGCGCCCCGCCTCGATATCCCCAATTTGCTCGAGCGGGGCGGGGTTTTGCGGATTGAGAGCCGCAGCCTTGCGAAGCTCTGCCAGCGCGCCTTCTGTATCCCCGCTCTTTACCAGTAGCCCTGCAAGCGTCGTATGCGCCGCGATGTAGTCCGGCTTGACGGCCAACACCGCTCGATATTCTTCGATCGCGCCCGCATTGTCTCCCTTGCCTGCCAGAAAACCTGCGAGGCTGAGAAGCGACGGCACATAATCGGGAGCCTGCTTCAGATTGGCGCGCCACAGGTCGATTGCTTCCTGCCTCCGATCCTTTTCGGACGCCAGCAGCACAGCCAAATTGTGGCGCGCGGGCAGGAGCTGCGCATTCTTTTGCAGCGCCGTGCGATAGGACTGCTCGGCCGCGGCACGTTTACCTTCCGATGCTTCCAGCGTGCCCAAGGCATTGTACGGCTCCGGCGAATCGGGAGCCAGCGCCATGGCCTTGCGATAGGACGCCTCCGCATCCTTGCGCCGATTCAGCCGTTGATAAACCAGTCCCAGATTGTACGGCAAGTAGCTGAACTCCGGCGTCAGCCGGATCGCCTGCTGGTAAGCGCTTATCGCCGATTTATAATCGCCCATCTCGACCAGCGCGAGCGCTTCGTTGTGCAGCGGGTAGGACCAATGCTGCGCCCGCCGGATGGCATCGTGAAACGCCGGTAGAGCCTTCTCGAATTGGGCCTGCTCCAGGTACGCGATACCCAAGGCGTTGTAACCGGGAGCCGAGCCCGGATCCATTCGGATCGCTTGTTCCAGATAGGTGGTCGCTTCTGGGAATTTCTTGTCGAAAAGCAGCGTCCGGCCTTGAAAGAAATCGTCGCGCGCTTCCAGCAGTAACGATTCGCTGGTGAGCTTTCGCGCCGCTTCCGTATAGCGGATCCCCCCGGAGAAATCCTCGCGCGTTGGCGGGTGCTCGTCGCCCGCCAGATACTTCAACAAAACGTCCTGGCCCTTGTTCTCGAGCGCTACTCGCAGTTGGTTCGAAGTTTCGACATAGCGTTCCGGGCTCAATTCAGGTTTGAGTTTCGCCAGCGCATCGAAAGCGTTATCGGGCTGGTTGGGCAGGATTCGCCCCGCCGCGATCGCCGCGTTAAAACGTTCCAGATCCTGCGTTGGTTCCCCCGTCGACGGCAGTTGAGGTTTGCCGGACGCCAGATAAATGGGCTCGCCAGTGTTGAAAAACTCCAGTGGCCGCCAATGAGTCACCTCAATGCCCGGCTTCTTCAGATCGGCGAGCGTCACATTGCCGACGTCGGAGTTGCTGATGTCGGTGGGGTGTTGCTTATCGCCGGTTGCCTTCGGAACCTGATTCACGACGTAGCGGATCAGTTCGTTGCCATCGACCGTTCCGTCCTTGTTTTCGTCCGCGTCTCCCGCGATTCCCTTGATGACGAAGTAGCTGAAGGCGCCGTGCCCCGTGCCGAACTGCGGACCCTCAAACGAAAGCTCCCTCGCGCGCGACGCCATCAGGCCCAACAACACCCCTTCCGCATCCTGTAAATGTTGAACATCGGAGTTCACGCCGGTGCCGTGGATGGAGCCGATCGTGCTGGCCTTACAAACATCGACGAAAATCACAACCCGCCCGACCTTGGACAACTGTTCCTCGAACAGGGATTTCAATTCGGACATCGGAAGAGCCGTGTTTCTCAGATCCTGCGGGTCCGAATCATAAGTAAGGATGAATGCGCCTTTGCTTCCCGGAAGCTCCACCGTGCCATGGCTCGCGACCAAAATAATTACGGTGTCGTTCTTTGTGGCGCGACGCTTCAGGAAATCTTCAAATCCCAGGCGGACCGCTGCTAGCGTTGCCTTCTCGTCGGTGAGAAGCATCACGTTGTCGGGCGGTAATCCACCGGCGCGTGGACTCTCCACCAGCTTGCTGAAATCGGCGGCGTCGGCGTCGGCGAACTGCAGCGAGAGTCCGGGGTCCTTGAATTTTGAGACGCCGATCAGCAACGCATAAGTCTTGCCAGTGCTAGCGGCGGCCGCGCTCGCGGATGCCGAACCCACGGAGATGGCCTGCTGCAGATCGAATATCTTGCTCTTCACCCAGACCGCGTCCGGCCATTGATCGCGCAGCTTGATATAGGTGTCGAGTGCGTTCACCGGCAGATTGTGGCTTTCAAATATGGTTGCTTCACCGACCAGCGCGGCCTGATCCTTCGGGTCGGCCGCGAGCGCGGCGTCCAGGGGAGCGATAGCGGCGCTCACGTCCGCCGGCAGCTTGTCGCGTGGAACGGGCGGAACAGACGCCGCATCGGGACCCCCGCGAGTCATCGTTACGCCGTAGTGCTGCTGGCTCGCGACAGCTACCCGCAGCACAGTCGGCAAGACGCAGGATTTCGCGGGCGCCGGCGACAGCTTGCCGGTCTTGACCTTGGGCTCTTTGGCCTCGAAGCGCACTTCACCCGACGGTCCCAAAGTTTCGAGCGAACTAGCGGGACAAAACAGAAACGACGCGGGCGTAGACGCGGTCCTGAGGCTGTCGCCGGTAAAGAGCAGGTCGCCCGGCCGGGCCTCCAACGGAGTTTCCGTATTGAGCCGCACCAGCTTGCCACCGCCCGCGGAGAGAACCAACCCGACCGGCTGCTCGCCCTGATCGGCCATGGCCGGAATGCACAAAATCCCCAACGCCGCGAGCCCGGCCGCCAGGGACCTTAACCGAACCCTAACTTTTTCGACAGAACTCTCACGGCCGTTGAAGAGCCTCGACCGTAACCGAGGGGTGGCCGGCGGCAGCGAGCGGAAACCATCCCTAATTTTTTCGGCAATTCCATCAACCGAGCGCTCATCGGCCTGCCCGCGACAAATAGCGTTGAAGAGCCTCGACCGTAACCGAGCCGTGACCGGCAGGAAGCGGAAATAGCCCGTGATTTTCTCGACATGTTCTTCAACGGAGCGGTTGCTCAACCCACACCGCACGTCCCCACCAACCGCATCGCGGTTCGTCATGCGCGTGCTCCTCAAAACCAAGTGGATCACGCCCCACAACGCGGTGCTCAGTTTCAAAAAAAAGCCTTCCTAGACATGTTGTGTGACGTGGCTCACGGCCTCTTTGGATACTCGCGTATGCGGAAGCGTGTAGAGCGTGATCGGGACCGTCTTGCCGCGCACCGGCACGGTTCCAATAGCCGCCGTTTCGATTTCATTCTGAAGCAGGCTCTGAGTGGCTTCGCTCATCAGCACGCGCGTCTTGTTCTCCTTATTAAGGCTCTCGAGCCGCGAGGCGAGATTCACGGTATCTCCAAGAACCGTGTATTCCATCTTCTCCGCAGATCCAACGTTCCCGATCACAACGAGGCCGGTATGGATGCCGGCGCCGGTTTCGAATTGACTAGGCGCCATAACCAATCTTCCGGCGCACTGTACCGCTCGAAGCGCATGATCGCCCGGCTTCGCTCCTTCGTCCTCATCCGAGAAAACAGCCAGAATACCATCGCCGATAAACTTGTTGACCTGCCCGCCGAATTTCACGATGATAGCAACCATCGTCGTCATATATTGGTTCAGTAATTCCACCACCACTTCCGGACCGTCTTCCTCCGACGCCTTCTCGGTGAAAGCGGTGAAGCCGCGGATATCCGTGAACATGATTGTGACCGTAAGGCGCTTACCCGACAGATGGATTTTTTGAGTCCGGTCGAGCGTGGACGCGACTTGCTTCCCTACGAATAAGGATATCGCTTCGCTGAACAGGTTTCCTCGCCGCTCGGCGGTCGCGAACCGGTAGATGACCGTGCCGATCGCGCACAAAACAACCGTGATCAGCAACTCCGCCGACGATACCACCAGACCCGCGCGAAACAGGATTTGCGTCGCAAAGAAGATGCTGGCGACTTCAATCAGGATCACCACAACGGCCCGTGAGGCCTTCAGGATCATCACGATCGCGGCCGTGATCGCGGCCACTAACAGCAGCCCTAACATGCGGCCCCACTCGGGCGCATAAACGAGAAAACGGTGATCCAGGATCGTTTCAATGGTATTGGCGTGGACCTCGACGCCCGCGGTGTTCCATTGCGAGCCAATGAAATGCGTGAAAAACGGCGTGTCGAAGCGGTCGGAAATGCTGTCGGTCCCGATGAGGACGATCTTGCCTTTCACCCAATCGCGCAAGCGGTCTTTTTCCCCTCTTCCCGCCGCATCCAGGAAATCTGCCAGAGACACGTGCGGAAACGTGCCAGCCGGCCCGGCGTAGTTTATAAATATGGAACGGTCCGAAGAAATCGGAATATCGTGACCAGCCAACCTAAGCCGCCCGTTCTGAAGCACGGCATCCTGACCGAGGAACTTCTCCGCGACCCGCAGGGCCAGCGCGCCATTCGGGGGCACATCGGAGGAGAGCAACTCCTGCGTCCTCACGAAATCGTCCGGATCGATGGTCATATTCACGAACGCCGAGAGCCCCATCGCCGAGGCTGCCATGTTAATCGGAATCCGCATGATGCTAGCCGGGCTGGTGTTCATTACGGAGACGTAACCACAGACAACCGGCGTGCCCGCGGCCATTACCGCTGTGCTGAAGGCGCCAGCGAGTTGCCGGTCAAAGTCCGGTTCCCATTTTTCGACCGGTATGCCGAATGCAAGATCGAGACCGATGACTTTCGCACCTGCCTCGCTTGCCGCCTCGATCGCCCGCGCGTAATGCGGATGCCAGAATATCTGCGGTTCCGCGAACGTATCGAACGCTTTCTTGTCGGCCACCAGGAGGATGATCTTGGACGTCGGCATCGTCCCCCGCACCACGAATTGCGCGTCCAGCGACTTGAGATTGAGTATCTGGAAGAACGGGATGTTGCTCAGGAGCCGCGTTCCAATTGCACACGCCACCGCTATCGCCGCACACACCGCCCAGCGACGCCACTTCTGCTTCATGTAATCAACATCATACCGCGACGTGTTCAGAACGTTCTACGTTCCACGTGCTACGTTCTACGTTTAGAGACACTACGGCATTCCACGTTCCACGTTCCACGTTCTACGCTCTACGTTCTACGTTCTACGTGCTACGTGCTACGTTTTATGTTTGACCTCCGCCGCTTCCCTTCAGGTCCGTTGCACCCCGGACATGTTCTGAAGGGATGGCGGACGGAGTGTGCCAGCCGCCTTCCGGCGCGCCGTGGACCGCGATCCAGCCGGACCCACTTCCGGGAGCGCCTGCCGATTCTTTCGAACCGGCAAGCCCGGAAAGCCCGGCACTAACTGCGGTGAGATTGGTGGCCACCAATTAGTACATCACCGTCAGACAGCCTCCTTGCGAAGACCGTCTTACTGGTTCAAGTTTAGGGCGCGGGTCTATTTGCCGAGGCTGGTGGTTCGTGTATGTTGTTCATTATGCGCGAAATCGAGTTGCGAAATATTTTGCACCCACGACGCGAGCCAACAACCGGCACGCATTAAGGCCAAGAAACAACTAACACGCTCCCCTGAAGAACATGTCTAAATGGGACAACCGCTCCCTGCCGGTCACGGCTCGGTTAGGGTCGAGATTCTTCATCAACATTGGTGGCCCGCAGGGCCATGCGACACCGTAGCCGATGGTGCAGCGGCCCCGAAAGGCGATAGAACGTTTCGAACCACGAACCAACGACGCTTTTTTCGTAAGGTAACTAAGTAAGTAAGTATCCGGTCAGCAACTTAGTACTAGTACAAAAACGGTTAGGAACCATGACCAAAGTGATGGAATAACAAACTACCTCGGGTATAATCAGTCGAGTGACGAAACCCAACATGCTGAACATGAAGCTTACTATCGCCCTGCTCGGTCTGTTAGGAATCTCCTGCGGAACGAATGCTTTCGCCTCGGTTATCCCATTTGCAGGTACAGGCGCCAGCGGAACCATCAATCCCAGCTCTCTGGCTTGGACGCTGACACCAAATTCCGATACCGTTTCTATTCTGCGCGGAGTCTCTGTTTGGGGCACACCGGGATTGGGCGCAGGCGATGACACCTGGCCGGCTGCGACGGACCCAGCGGTTGAATTTTCCATTACTTTCACCGACTTGCCCAACGGCGTAACCATCGATCAGTCGCCGGATCCGAGTCCCACCGAATTTAACGATTTCACGCGCGATCATAATGCGAACGATACCGTGATTTGGACCCCAACTTACACCGGAGGCAACACGGTAACCTTCGACGCGCCCACCGGTTATACCTTGACCCCGGGCACGCAATTCTACATCAACATCGCTTTCGCCGGCGGCACTGTCAATGCTGTAGATTTTACCGGAGACTTTGTGACAACCGAGGTCTTAGGAGGAGAGGTACCAGAACCTGGTTCGCTCTTATTAGTCGGCTTGGGTCTTATTAGTACAGCCATTTTCGCCCGCAAACGTTTAGCGGGCCGTTCTTGAGGGCCTTGTAGCCGTTCCAAACTCCCGTATGCGATTTCAGTTATCACCAGACCTTCTGAGGAGAAGCATAATGAAGAAATTCATGATCCTGGCGCTGCTTGCCATGGCTACCACGACTCTACAGGCATCCACGATATCGTTGAGTGCGTACATCTCGTGTTCCAATTGTGTTACTGTGTCGCTCTCGTGGGCCAATGAGCCCGTTCCCGTTTTTTCCGTTGAAGTTCAGGCGAGCAACGGACAAGATCTGTTCCCCCTCAACACCGGAGCGCCCGCAACTACCGGGGCGATTAACCCCGACCCGCAGACTGTCTCCGGCCTTTCGTCGACAACTCTCAACATCATCACCAACGGGAAGATATCGGCCACCTCCGAATTGCCCCAAGCGAACGTGACTTCGAACTTGTTATTGTTGGACAGCGATGGTGATGTTATTCAGAGCACCCCATTCGTCGCGCAATTGGAATCGGTTCCGGAACCCGCGGCGTGGTCACTGGTGGGCGGCGGCTTGGGCCTGGTGCTCCTCGGAGCTAGAAAACGGCGTCGAACTACTTAGGCCGAGAGGGCGATTTTCGCTCGTGAGGCTGGCGGCATTCGCCTGCCTTGCAACATTCGCGATTTTAGGCCAGACCACACAGGGCCTGATTTCAGGACGGTTGCTGGACTCTCGATCGGGCAGAGCAATTGGCGGCGCTCACGTCGCCTGCGCTGAGGAATCCACCGGCGCCAAAGCGGACGGCGTCTCCGACGGCAATGGGTTCTACGTGCTTCCGTTGTTGCCGCCTGGTTTATACTCCATTCGAGTAACTGCGCCGGACTATCAGTCGCAAGAGGCGCAGGAACTTGAGTTGGCCGTGGCCGGGCGTTTGGAATTAAATTTCCTGCTGCGCCCGCTCAACGATGTCTGGGAAGCGGGCCTCTATCGCAGCGTTTTCCTGCCCGGTTCCGAAACCATCGTCACCTTCTATGGTCCCGATGT